>NZ_JBATVM010000241.1:0-29272 GCF_049671765.1 Psychrilyobacter sp. | reverse complement strand
TTAAGTTGTCATTAGTAAGAATCTCTTTAAGAGTAATAGTAGTCATAATAGTTATTATACCAAAAAACCCCCAAGATGGGGGCAGGGGGTTGAAGAAGCTTTAGCTTTTTTTTATGTTTAGGAGACAACATCACTTTTTTTAGTATATAATAGATTTAAAAGTTTGACCATCTAGATCTTTAATTTTCCAAGAGGAAGAAGTTAAAATTCCATATGAATGAGGATTTTCTTCCTTTGGAAGAGTTATAGATCCGGGATTAAATATATAGATATCCTTTTTTTTTGCTAAGGGTAAGTGAGTATGACCAGAGATCAAAATATCTCCTTTACTTATAGGAAGTTTATTTTCTGTAAATAGGTGTCCATGGGAAGCAAAGATACGTTTATCTCCTAAAAATAAATTAGTGAAATCACTCATAATAGGAAAATCCAAAAGCATTTGGTCTACCTCACTGTCACAATTTCCTCTCAGGGCTATGATCTTATCTTTGTATAAATTTAATTTTTCAGCAACTAATTTTGGATTGTAATCTTTTGGAAGAGGATTACGTGGTCCATGGTAAAGAATATCTCCTAATATCAAGATATAATCGGCCTCCTCTTTCTCAAAACATTCTAATGCTTTTTCTAGATAATATATGGAACCATGGATGTCTGACATAACAAATATTTTCATCTTAATATCCTTTTGGGTTATTAGACTGCCATTTCCACGAATCCCTACACATATCTTCTAAAGTTTTTTTAGTTTTCCAGTTTAATTCTTTAAGAGCTTTTTCAGAGTTAGCATAACAAGTAGCTACATCTCCAGCTCTTCTTTCTACTAATTCATATGGAATTTTCACATTATTTATTTTCATAAACGTATTTACTAGATCTAGAACACTAATCCCGTCTCCAGTCCCTAAGTTATATGCTTCTACACCAGTTTTATCTTTGAATCTTTCCAGTGCTTTGATATGACCAATAGCTAGATCAATGACATGGATATAGTCACGCACTCCAGTTCCATCATGGGTATCGTAGTCAGATCCAAAGACACTTAATTTTTCTCTTTTCCCTACAGCTACCTGGGTGATATATGGCATTAAGTTATTTGGAATACCATTTGGATTTTCTCCTATTCTTCCACTTTCATGAGCTCCGATGGGATTAAAATATCTTAGAAGGGCAATTCCCCACTGATTATCAGAAATATATAAATCATTTAAAATCTGCTCTATCATAAGTTTTGTACTACCATATGGGTTTGTAGCACTGAGAGGCATAGTTTCTAATAGTGGTGATGTATTGTTTAATCCATATACAGTAGCAGAAGAACTAAAGACAATCTTTTTAACACTATGATTTTTCATAACTTCACATAGAATAAATGTAGTCGTTAGGTTGTTGTGATAATATTCAATAGGTTTGGCTACTGATTCTCCAACTGCCTTATATCCTGCAAAATGAATTACAGCATCGATCTTGTTCTCTATAAATACTTTGTTTAAATTTTCTTTATCTAATAGGTCTATTTCGTAAAATTTGAATTCTTTTCCTGAAATTTCTTTTATTCTATCCAATACCTTTGGATTACTGTTGGAAAAATTATCTACGATAACTACCTCATAGTTTTCTTTTAATAGTTCTATCACTGTATGGGAACCAATATATCCAGCTCCTCCAGTTACTAATATTTTCATAACTTGACCTCCTGCCTATGGCAAAATATTTTGTATTGATTTTAAATTTATTATACCACAAAGAGATCTTTTTTTCTGAGGTATACAGAAAATTTATGTAGAATATATAATAATTATGCTAAGATTTACCAGATAGAAATTATTTATTTATAGATACTAAAAGTGTGGATGAATATATTAGCAGAAGGGCACATTAAGGGAGCTATTGATTTTCCTATTATATGTTTTTCAGTGCAAAAAGATTGTCTTTTTTTAGGTATAGTAATTTGACCTTTAAAATGCAAAAAAAAGTTGTAATTTTTAGGTATTCTGTTACAATAAAGTACAAATAAGTATTGCAGGAGCTTTTGCTGGGAGGAGATGTTATAGTCTCGACTGTTAACCTGATCTAGATAATGCTAGCGTAGGATGAATTTTTATAGGGTATGAATAGTATATTTATATTTAATAAGGCTTCCTCCGGGAGGTCTTTTTTGTTTATAGGGTAATTTAGGAATTACCCATACGAATTATTATTATTATTATTAGGAGGAAGAGAATGAAAAAAAGTATTTTATGGATTTTAATGGTATTATTAGGAATAACAAGTTTTTCAAAGGAAAAAGTAGTGGTTTATGTACCTAGTTCTATGACATTTTTACAGGAAGAGGTAGGACAAGATTTTTATGATAAAACTGGGGTAGAAGTGGAAATAATAGGAATAAAAGGAATCCCTGCGAGATTAAAATTAGAAAAAAGAAGACCAAAAGCTGATATAGTTTTGGGATTATCAGAAATAAATGTAATTCAGGCTAAAAAAGAAGGGACTATAGCTAGTTATAAACCTAAAACAGCTGGGAAAATAATGAAAGAAGAATATATGATAGATAGTGAATGGTATTCTACTCCATTTGATTTTGGATCATTGGCTATAAATGCAAATAAAGATGGTTTAGAGACGATGCCAACATCTTTTGAAGATTTAAAAAAGTTAAATGGGCAGTTAATAGTTTTAGATCCTAATTCATTTACTGGTCAAGAGTTTATGATGTGGACAGTTGCAGTATATGGGGAAAATTGGCTTAAATTTTGGAAAGAGTTAAAACCTGCGATTAAAACAACAGCTCCAGGATGGAGTGAAGGATGGGCAAAATTTACAACTAATGAAGCACCACTTATGGTAGGTTATGCTACTAGTGATCTTTATTTTGATGAAAAGAGTACATATAAAAGTTTTATCCCAAGTGAAGGTGGATATATCTATGTACAAGGAGCTTCTATCGTAGCAAAAAAAGAGATAAAGGATGGAGCCAAATTATTTATGGATTATATTTTAGAGGAAAAATTCCAAAGAGCCATGGCAGAAAAAAACTATATGTTACCTGTGACAGATATAAAATTAGGAGATGAATATAATAGAGTTCCGACATCAACTAAAGTAGTAAAAGTTAAGGCTAGTGATTTGGAAAAAATAGAAGAATATAAAAGAGAATTAATTAAATTATTGAAAAAATAAACTGTAAATTTAAAAAAGAAACCCTCTCCTCCTAGTTTCTCCCTCAATAGGGCGAAACAAAGTAAAATTATTACCTTTCTTCCTAGTTGAGGGAGATAGTGTCCGTAGGACGAGAGAGGGTTATAAGGGAGAAAAAGGATGAAAAAAGCTAGGATTTTAAATATAGGATATATGATATTATGGATATTTCCTATATATATATTTGGACGAGATTTTTTCCATGTAAAAGACTTAATAGGAATAATGGATAATGAGACTTTGAGCCTTATTCTTATGTCTTTTAAACAGGGTATCTTGTCTTCAATCTTAGCCTTTGTTGCAGCGATTCTTCCTGCATACTATGTGACTTATAAAAAGGGATTACTGAGCACTCTTATGGAAGGGACTATATTTATTCCCTTCTTTTTTCCTGTAATATCTACAGTAATAACATTTTCATTGGTATTTAATCTACCTTTATTAAAAGATTTAGGGATTTTATATAGTTTGAAAGCTATCTTGATTGCAAATGTATTTTATAATGCACCTATATTTGTAAAATATCTGTCTCTAGGATTAAAGAGGATACCCAATGAAGTTGTAGAAGCGGCACTAGAATGTGGAGCTAGTAAATGGGTTCTTTTTACAAGGATAAAGCTACCACTTATTTTACCTCAGATATTCAGAGGTTTTTTCTTGGTATTTACATATTCATTTACTTCTTTTGGAATAGTATTATCTTTGGGGGGACTAAAGTTTTCGACTTTAGAAGTAGAAATAGTAAATTCTCTCATGGGAAGTGCTAATTTTTCTAGGATGTTTGCTTTAGGGATAGTTCAATTTATAATATTGACAGGTGTGAATATTATCGGGGAGAAAATTGATGGATATGAACTAGAGGAAGATGAAAAAATTGGAGAAGTATCTCTGATTACAAAGATATATAGTTATATCTTTATTATTTTTGAATTTGGGATTGTAGGGATAAATTTAGTTTTTTCTTTCTACAATTACTATGATAAGAAGTTTTCTTTAAGAGCTTTTATAGATATTCTTTCACCAAAATTTAATCAGAAATATCCAGTGGTTGAATCTATAATAAATTCAGGAATGATAGCCATGGTTACAGCTTTTATAGTGGTGGTATTCACCTATTTATTGTTAAAATTTTCGGGGAAGTTTAGTACATATATAATATTTTCCACTTTTGGAATATCTAGTGGATTCTTGGGAATAACTCTGGTCTACACAAACATAATTTACGATATTCCCTATATAGTTTTACTTATAGGAGGATTTTTTCTGACGACAGTTCCTTTGGCTTACTCATTTATGTATCAATATATAAAGAAGTTTCGAGTAGATATATTAGAAGCTAGTAGTATAGATGGTGCAAATAAATTACAGACCTTTATCTATGTGGAATTTCCCATTTTAAAGGAAATTTTGAGTGGAACATATCTACAGATTTTTGCTGTTATCTATGCAGAATTTACTATAACTTACACTATGCAACTAGGAAGATATCTTCCTCTATCGTCAGTGGTAAATTATAATTTATACACCAATAAATTATTTTTAGAGAGTGCAGCCATGAGTAGTCTGAATATAATTATAATAGGAATATTGTTTATGGTGCCCTATATGAGAAGGGAAAAAAATAGCAAAGGATTAGGACTTTAATATTTATAGAAATAAAAAAAGAACAAGTGGATAAGCTGATTAGCTTCCTTACTTGTTCTTTTTTATCTCTTATCCTATTAAATTATTGTCTAGTGCAAAGAAAACTAATTTACTTGCAATTCTAAGCATAATTAAACCAATAACGATATCTAAAATTTTCCAAGTAATTTCTTTTTTAAAAATAGGGATAAGAATTCGTGCCCCATAAGCTAAGCCAAAGAACCAGACAAACGATGCTGAACAAGCTCCTATAATAAAATCAATCTGTTGATGTTCAGCAAATTTTGATCCAATACTGCCTATTAAAATAACAGTATCTAAATATACATGGGGATTTAAAAGAGTGAGTGCTAGAATAGTAACTATTGTTTTTTTTAATGAATCACTATTTTTATCATTTTCAACATTAAAGGTTTCGTTACTTTTAATGGCTTTTATAATAGAAGATATTCCATAATAAGTAAGAAAGATAACACCAAAAGCTGTAGAAAGAAGCATCAAAGTCTTATTTCCATCTATTATAGAACTTAAACCTAAAGTTCCAGCTGTAATGAGAACCATATCTAAGACAGAGCATAATAATGCTGTTATAAATACATGTTTTTTTAATATTCCATTTTTTAAAACGTAACTATTTTGTGCCCCTATGGCTATAATTAAACTAATTCCAATTCCAAATCCTTGAGTAACTACTGATAAAACCATTCATATTCCTCCTAAAAAATAGTTGTTATAACTCTCTATATAAGTTATTATAAACTATACAGAAGAACATTGATATACTATGATCAAATAAATCTGCTTAAACTTGATTATATAGATTCAGAGAAAAAGTACAGGTGTTACTCGAGACATCAACTATATGTGTTGAGATTTATAATAACTCTTAAAAACTCAGTATTTATGGTGTGTCCTGAAAAGAATAGAAAAGAGAATCTTTAGAAAAAGACATTAAAAAATTTCAAAAAAACAAAATGGAGGAGATTAAGATTAAAAAACAATTATTAATTTTAGTATTTATTATATTTAATACTTTGGGTATGGCTAGTGATATTAGTATTAAGTTATCTGAAAAGGCTATAAATTCATTTGCAACAGCTATAAGCCCTTTAGAATTTAAAAAAGAGATTAAAGTTCTGGATCAAAAAACAATGGCTCAGTATACTATAAAAAATATGGTGATAGTTCTAAAAAAAGACCAAATCTATATCAGTGGTGATTTAAATTTGAATCTTAATGGAAATACATTGGATGCTAGTATCAATGGAGAATTAAAACCTATTTTAGATAATAACACAGGGATATTATCTTTAAAATTAGCCCAAGTAAATATAGTTGGACTGGAGTTTTTAAGATTGGATAAAGCTTTAAAAGATCATGTTTTGATACCTTTAAAACTTAATGATTTAAAACCAATAAAGATCAAAAAAAGTAAGGGAGAATATCAAGAAATATACCCTAAGATCACAAATGAGAATGTCATAGTATCAGATAAATTAATAACTATAAGTGGGGACATATCTTTTGAAAAGAGTGAGGAACCCCTAAAAACAGAAGTTAGATAAGTTGGAATTTGAAAAATCTAAATTGACAAAAGTTAAAAATAATGGTAACATTTATGAATAAATTTAGAGGGAGGAAATACATTTATGAAAAGAGTAGAGGTCAAAGTTAATCACATTTTAATCAAATTGATATAGGTGATAGCTATGGTTTTGAATTTTTATAAACCCTTGAATAATATAAAAGAGATTAAAGTAGCTATTTTTAATAAGATAGCTACTATTTTTTTGTAAAATAAACTTAGGAGGTCAGTTATGACGGAATTAGACAAGATATATTCTCCGACGGAGATAGAGAGTAAATGGTACAAAACATGGGAAGAAAATAAGTATTTTAGAGCAACAATGGACGATGAAAAACCTAACTATACTATAGTTATGCCACCACCAAATGTTACAGGTGTACTACATATGGGACACGTTCTAAATAACAGTATCCAGGATACTATCATTAGATGGAAGAGAATGAGTGGATACAATACTCTATGGATGCCAGGAACAGATCATGCAGGGATCGCTACTCAAAATAGAGTAGAGAGAAAATTAGCAGAAGATAACTTAACTAGAGATGATCTTGGAAGAGATAAATTTATCGAAAAAGTTTGGGATTGGAAACATCAATATGGAGGGATAATCACTAATCAATTAAGAAGATTAGGAGCCTCTTTAGATTGGGAAAAAGAAAGATTTACTATGGATGAAGGTTGTTCTGAATCTGTAAAAGATATATTTGTAAAATTATATAATGATGGGTTAATCTATCAAGGTGAATATATGGTAAACTGGTGTCCACAATGTGGAACTGCTTTAGCTGATGATGAAGTAGATCATAGTGAGCACAAAGGTCATATGTGGCATATAAAGTATCCTGTAAAAGATTCTGATATAGAGTTTATAGTAGCAACTACTAGACCAGAAACAATGATAGGAGATACTGGAGTAGCTGTAAATCCTAATGATGAGAGATATAAAGATCTAATAGGTAAAACTGTAATTCTTCCTCTTACAGGAAAAGAAGTTCCAATTATAGCTGATGATTATGTAGATATGGAATTTGGAACTGGTGTAGTTAAGATGACTCCAGCTCATGACCCTAATGACTTTGAAATTGGGAAAAGACATAACTTAGAAATCATGAATATATTTACTCCAGATGCTAAGATGAATGCTCTTACTGGAAAATATGAAGGAATGACCCGTGAAGAAGCAAGAATAGCTGTCGTTGCTGATTTAGAAGAGCAAGGATTCATGGAAAAGATAGAAGATTATACTAATAAAATTGGTGGATGTTATAGATGTAATACAACTATAGAATCTAGAATATCTAATCAATGGTTTGTTAAGATGGAATCACTAGCTAAGAACGCTTTAGAAGTAGTTTATAATGGCGATGTTAAGATCATGCCAAAAAGGTGGGAAAAAGTTTACTATAACTGGTTAGAGAATATCAGAGACTGGTGTATATCTAGACAGATCTGGTGGGGACATAGAATACCTGCATACTACGGACCTGACAACCATTTATTCGTAGCAAATTCTGATGAAGATGCAGCTGCACAAGCTCTTGCACACTATGGAAAAGAAGTTGAACTAGTTCAAGAAACAGATGTATTAGACACATGGTTCTCATCTGCTTTATGGCCTTTCTCAACATTGGGATTACCTGAAAGTAAAGAATTAGAAAGATTTTATCCAACAAATACATTGGTAACTGGAGCAGATATATTATTCTTCTGGGTTGCTAGAATGGTAATGATGGGAATGTATGAAATGAAAGAAATCCCATTTGAGCATGTATTCTTACATGGAATAGTTAGAGACGAGCAAGGAAGAAAGATGTCTAAGTCACTAGGAAACTCTCCTGATACATTAGAATTAATAGATAGATATGGAGCAGATGCCATTAGATTTACTATGATCTATAACACTTCTAAAGGTCAAGATGTACATTTTTCTGAAAAATTATTAGAGATGGGAAGAAACTTCTCAAATAAAATTTGGAATGTATCTAGATTCGTATTAATGAATTTAGAAGATTTTGATATCAACAGTGTAAATAAAGATGAATTAGAGTTAGAATTAGTAGATAAATGGATCTTCTCTAAATTAAATAAAGCTTCTAAAAAAGTAAATGGACATTTAGAAAGTTTCACATTAGACGAAGCTGCTAAGGGAGCATATGAATTCTTGAGAGGAGACTTCTGTGACTGGTATGTTGAGTTAGCTAAAACAAGACTTTACAATAGTGAAGATGAAACTTCTAAGAAGACTGCTCAATATGTATTATGGACAGTATTAGAAGAAGGACTTAGACTATTACATCCATTTATGCCATTTATTTCAGAGGAAATCTGGCAAAAATTAGGAGCGAAAGGTGAAACAATCATGCTTGAATCTTTCCCTACTTGTAATGAAACTTTAGTAGACGAAGAAACCGAAACATCTTTTGAATACTTACAATCAGTAGTTTCTGCACTTAGAAATATAAGAGCTGAGATAAATATATCTCCTGCAAAGGAAGTAAAGGCAATCTTAAGAACTAGTAACGAATCTGAGCTTAAAACTTTAGAAAATAATAAAACATTCCTAACTAAGTTAGCTAAATTAGAAACTTTAGAATTTGGAGATGTAGCAAAACCTACAGGTGCAGGATTTAGAGTAGTAGAAGATTCTGAATTATATGTACCATTAGCAGGATTATTAGATCCTGAAGTTGAGATCAAAAAGATCGAAGTACAAATGGTTAAGATAGAGAAAGACCTAGCTCGTGTAAATGGTAAATTATCTAATGAAAAATTTACTTCTAAGGCACCTGCTCATATCTTAGAAAGAGAAAGAAAGATACAAAAAGAATATCAAGATAAGTTAGCTAAATTAAGTGAAAATTTAGAAGCATTTAAATAAAATCAACGTGATGTTGTATCTAGATAAAAAATAGAGAATCCATTGGGTTCTCTATTTTTTTAACCTCAGAATGTATAGAACTTGATCTATAATATTATTGAATATATTTGATGAAATCAGTTATAATACTCTATAGTATAAAATTTAAAGTGTGAATTTCTAGGAGGAAATATTTTGATAAAACTGATAGCAACTGATATGGATGGAACTTTATTAAATAGTAAGCATGAGATCAATCCTGAATTTTGGGAAGTTTGGGGAAAACTTAAAGAAAAAAATATTGTTTTTGCTTGTGCTAGTGGAAGGCAATATTATAATTTGATTAAAAAATTTGAAAATATAAAAGATGATATTTATTTTATTGCAGAAAATGGGAGTTTTGTAGCTTATAAAGGCGAAATTTTACATATAAATATTTTGGATAGAAAGAAAACTTTTGAATTTATAGAACTTGCAAGAACAATAGATGGTGTAAATGTTGTTTTATGTGGAAAAAATAGTGCCTACGTAGAATTAAATGATTCAAAATTTATAGAGGAAGTTAAGCCATATTATGAAAAATTTGAGATAGTTAATTCTTTGGAAGAAGTAGAAGATGATTTTTTAAAAATAGCCCTATGTGATTTTAAGAATTCAGAAGAAAATAGTTATAAATACTTTAAAGAATTCGAAAATGAATATAAGATTACTGTTTCTGGTGGAGTATGGTTAGATATTTCTAATCTAGATGCAAATAAAGGAACTGCTATGAGAAAATTACAAAAAATATTAGGTATAACTCCTAAAGAAACTTTAGTTTTTGGAGATTATTTGAATGATATAGAATTATTAGAAAGTGGCGAGCATAGTTATGCTATGGAAAACGCTCATCCTAAACTAAAAGAACTTGCAAAAAACATAGCAAAAAGTAATGAAGAAAATGGAGTCGTTGAAAAAATAAAAGAATTATTTAAATTATAGAAACCCTCACCTCTTTGGTTTCCCTCTCCCTGAAATAGAGGGAGGTTCGTTAGGGAGATATAAAAAATATAGAGAGGTATAAAAATAAAAAAGACCGAAAAAATATTAAATTTTCTCGGTCTTTTTTATTTTTAACTTCTTGCTTAGATATTTAGTTTGTTTCCTCTAGAGAAAAACTTAAATATAAGTATAGAAATAATAGATATAATAGTCAGGATAGTTGAAAGGGCCGCAGCAGTTCCAAAACTATCTCGAATAACCTCTGTATATATTGCAACAGCGATAGTTCCTGTTTTTCCAGTGTATAGTATAATAGATGAACTCAATTCATTTATAGTAGATATCCAACTGAGGATCAGTCCAGAAAATATACCTGGTCCCATCATAACTGCTGTAATCTTGAAAAATGTCTTCATAGGAGAGACTCCTAAATTTATAGAAGCTTCCTCTATACTAGGATCTATCTGATGTAATATAGCCGTTCCTGATCTTACTGTATATGCTAATTTTCTAATAACGTAAGATACTATAAGTATAAACCCTGTTCCACTTAGAAGCATAGGTCTCTTATTAAAACATACCAATAATCCTATTCCTAAAACTGATCCTGGAATAACATATGGGAACATAATTAAAATATCCAAGATAGGAGCTAGTCTATTTTTCTTCTTAAAAATAATATAAGAGAGAACAAGTCCTAGAAGTAGCATTATCAATATAGAAATTATAGAATAAAGGAACGTATTATAGATATTAGAAGAAAGTTTATTCATAATATCATAGTAACTGTCTAAACTAAATCCCGAAACAAACAGTGGTCCGTTGGTTTTAAGAAATGAAGTATAGATAACAACTAATTGAGGTAGGAAAGCTATAAATGATATAACTCCTACAAATACAGTGGCTAAAATTCTATGACTAGGTGTAAGTATAGATGTTTTAGGTGGTCTAAGGGCATTCATCTTATAATTTTTTCTAGAAATAAGATATTTCTGAAGAAAAAGTACAAGGGTAGAACAAGCTACAACTATAACACTGATGGTACTTGCGACAGTGGCGTCTCCACCCATTTCACTCATAAATTCATCATAGATCATAACAGGTAAAACCTTGTATCCTTCACCGATTAGCATAGGAGTACCAAAGTCAGCTAGGGAAGTCATAAAGACCATAAGAGCCCCAGCGGTGATAGAAGGCATAACCAGTGGAAAAGTTACAGTAAATAATCTTTGTAATCTACTCATACCTAAGTTTTCAGAAGCCTCCTCCAAAGAGGCGTCGATGCTATTTAGTGCTCCCGAAGTATAGATATATACATATGGGAAAAATTTTAGAGTAAAGACAATTACTATTCCTGTAAATCCATAGATAGTAGGCATAACTATTCCAAAAGGACTCAATAGATTAGTAATCCATCCGTTTCTTCCAAGGAGTAAGATCCAAGAATATGCTCCAATAAATGGAGGAGAAAGGAGGGAAATCATGATAACTAGATCTAAAAACCCTTTGAAATATATGTTGGTTCTACCCATAAAGTAAGCGATAGGAATACCTATTAAAGTAGCGAAGATAGTTGTAGTCAAACAAACGGCTAAACTATGCTTTAATGCATTAAAATAATACGGTAAGGAAAAGAAATCTATATAGTTTTCTAGAGTTAATTTTCCTGTTGTAGAACTTATAAAACTTTGACTTACCAGTGAAAATGAAGGGTAGATCAAAAATAAAAATATAAGTGCTAGAGATGTAATGGAAATAATATTCCAAAAGTTTAGATGTTTATTTATCTTCATTAACATTCCTCACTTTTATTAAAATGTTTTCTCTTATCTTCAGGGAAAAAGATTCCAACTTTTTCTCCAATACGTTTGATACCTATATCTTTAGAGAATACTTTTACTTCTATATTCTCTTTGTTTTCTAGTGTGATTTCGTAGGAGACACATTCACCTAAGAATGTAGTAAGAGTAACTTCTCCATTGATCGTTCCAGAGTCTGCATCTACAATCACGATATCTTCAGGTCTCACAGAAAGAATCTTAGTTTTGTCTCCTGTAAGAGCAGTGTCGTAAATAAAGTTAGAAGTACCTATAAAGTTAGCAACAAACGCATTAGCTGGGAAAGAATAAATTTCTTCTGGAGTACCTATTTGTTGAACGACCCCTTTATTCATAACTGCAATTCTATCTGAAACAGCTAGTGCTTCCTCTTGATCATGAGTTACGTAGATAGTTGTTATGTTTAGAGAAGACTGAAGTTTTTTAATAGTAGCTCTCATCTTGACTCTAAGTTTAGCATCTAGGTTAGACAGCGGTTCATCCATTAAGAGTATCTCAGGATGGATGACAATAGCTCTAGCAAGAGCTACCCTTTGTTGTTGTCCCCCAGAAAGTTCAGAAGGTTCTTTTGTTGCTTGGTCTCCCATCTCAACCATCTCAAGAGCGTTTAAAACTCTTTCTTTTATTTTTGCTTTCGAGACTTTTCTAGCTTTTAATCCATAAGCTACATTATCAAATACACTCATATGAGGGAAAATAGCATAGTTTTGAAAAACCATTCCTATATTTCTTTTATGAGCAGGTGTATCGTTTATTTTATTTCCACTTATAATAACATCTCCAGAAGTGATGTCATTAAATCCTGCAATCATCCGTAGAAGAGTCGTTTTTCCGCAACCAGAAGGGCCTAAAAGTGTAAAGAACTCTCCTTTTTTTATATCTAAATTAGCTTTATTAACAGCTATAAAATCATCGTATTTTTTAGTAATATCTTTAATATTAACACCCATTTTTTCTCTTACTCCTTTCCTGAAACTATATTTTTCCATCTTTTTATTATTGTTTTTTTATTGTCTGAAGCCCAAGCAAAATCATAGTCAACTAACTTCATATCAGAGAGAGGAAGTAAACCTTCTGGAGCAGCAACATCGTCTCTAACTCCTCTAATTTTAAATTCATGAGCTAAAGTTTTTTGAACTTCTTTACTTACGATGTAATCTAAGAATAATTTGGCATTTTCTTCATTGACAGCCCCTTTTATTAAAGCAGCAGAATCAGGAACGGCAGAAGTACCTTCAGATGGGTATACTATTCCTAGATGTCCGCCAGCATTTTTATATTTAATAGCTCCTTTTTCATGAGCTAATCCGATATAATATTCTTTATCTACAACACCTTTTGGAACACCAGAAGAACTTCCTAAAATTTTACCATCTAGATTGGCTATAAATTTTTTGATGAAATCAAATCCAGATTCGGTATCTTTTCCAAAGGCAGTTAATAAAGTAGCTGTGATAGTGTAAGAAGATCCTGATTTAACAGGAGAAGCCATAGCAACTTTCCCTTTCCATTTAGGATTAGTAACATCAGCCCAAGAAGTAGGGATGTCATCTCCAGTTACAAGATCAGTATTATAAATAATAACCATAGGTAGCAGTGCAAAACCAAACCATTTATCTTCAGGATCTCTAAATAAAGGGTCTATTCTATCGTGACTTGCAGTTTTATACGGTGCAAAGTATTCTTTGTATGAGTTAAGAGACTCAGCTCCTCCACCCCAGATAACATCTCCCAAAGGATTAGTACTTTCAGCTTGGATTCTCTTAAGTATCTCTCCAGTTCCAGCTCCAACGACATTAACTTTTATTCCTGTTTCTTCAGTAAAACTATTTGTAATAGTATTTACAAGTTGAGATGGATGTGATGAATACACAGTCACCTCATTACTCTTAATAGATTCAGTAGTCTTAGCTTCTTCTTTCCCACAGGCTACAGCTAATAAAAGCGATAATGCCAGCATTAATTTTAAAATTTTTGTTAAATTGTTCATGTGAGTCCTCCCTAGTAATGTTTTATAATAAATCTAATGGTAATTTTTTTAGACAGTTACACTAAATAATATCAAATTTAATTGGTGATTGCAATTGAATGTTTTACTTTACCTTAACTATATTTTAATTTTATCTTAACTTAACTGCACTTTAATTTTTTAATTATCTATTTTTTACTCTGAGGTACCCAATTAAAATCAAAATAAAGTAATTTAATATCTGAAAAGGCTGATTTTAGATAACCATATAAACGGTAACAAATTCGTATGGCTAATACATAAAATAAGGTGTTAAGAGTTATATTTTAAGGGAGTTCTTCACATAGATTAAGTAAGGGTAAAAATCATCACTATTAAGAGTGGTTATTTCTATGTTATACTTTTTATAGTTTGGAAGATTACAAATTTTTTATAGAAGATGATGAAGGAGAATTAAAATGAAAAAAAGACCTACATTGGTTATTATGGCAGCAGGTATGGGAAGCAGGTATGGGGGATTAAAGCAAATTGATCCAGTCGGTCTAAATGGAGAGATCATAATGGATTATTCTATCTATGATGCTAGGTTAGCAGGCTTCGGGAAAGTTGTATTTGTTATAAAAGAAGAGTTTTACGATATATTTAAAGAAAAAATAGGAGATAGAATATCAAAATTAGAAAATATAGAGGTTAAATATGTATTTCAGGATATAAAATCTATTCCTGAGGGATATAAACTACCTCAAGATAGGATAAAACCTTGGGGAACGGGACATGCTATTTTATCTTGTAAAGGTGCAATAGATGAACCTTTTGTAGTTATAAATGCCGATGATTTTTATGGTTCTACAACTTATAAATTAATATACGATGAACTTGCAAATCAAACAGATGAATATAGGTATTATATGGTAGGATTCCAATTAGATAAGACAATCAGTAAAAATGGTAGTGTTGCAAGGGGGATATGTAAATTAGATAAAGAAAGTAACCTAATTACAGTAGAAGAAAAGACTCAGATAGAGGAAATTTCAGGAACAATCTATTCTATTGAAGATAGATATAATTCTTTAACAGAAAAAAATGAATCTATAAAGTTAGAGTTAGAAAGAAAAATGCCTGTATCTATGAATATTTGGGGATTTATGCCATCTATTTTTGAAGAACTAGAACTAGAATTTGAAAAATTCTTAGATGAAAATATAGAAGACCTAAAATCAGAATTTTATATTCCTAGTGCTGTAGATAATTTAATCAAATCAAAAAAAGCTACTATGAAAGTAATAAAAACCAAAGAAAAATGGTATGGAGTGACGTATCAGCAAGATAAAAAAGACGTTTCTGAGGCTTTAAAAAGTATGACACCTAGTATCTATCCAGATAGATATATAAATAGTTAAAAACCCTCACCCCTTTTGCTCCCCTCTCTCTGAATAGGGCGAGGGGAAGTTGGGTAGAGAGCTAGAAAAATAGAATTATAGATAGGAATTCCAATTAGGGGTTCCTATTTTTTTAGAAAAAAATTATTACTCTTCCTTCTTATGATCTTTTCAATGATTATTGAAATTAAGCTTATCAAATCTTAATTTACAAATATTGACTTCGTTAAAGAAACCAAAGCCCACTTAAGTTAAGACAATCGAATATTTTTTAAAGATTTTCTATCAAATTTTGTTTAATACTTTTTTTAAATGATATTAAAAAACTGATTTTAAAAATGTCAATCTATAGAAAATAGGGAGGATCTAGTTAAAGGAGTTTGATGTGATAGAAAAAGGAGGTATACTAGAAAAGGAAAAGAGAAATTAATAAAATAGGAGGAAGAAATAATGAGTAGCTTAGAAAGTTTAATTGAATCAGTAGAAAAAAGAAAACCTATTTCATTTGAGTATAATAAAGTGGGAAAAGTAAAAGGCGAAAGAATTGGAAACGTACATGCAGTATTTATTTTTACAAGTAAAAAATCAGGAAAACAAAGTACAATGCTTCATGTGGTTCAAACAGGTGGTGTTTCTGATTCTAAAGAGAAAAATCCTTTCCCTGATTTTAGGTCATTTAAAATTGAAGACATATCAGAGGTTAAAGTGTTAAAAAATAGGTCTAATTTTGAAATATTTTATGAAAAATATAATCCAGAATGGGATGGTTATAATTGTCCATTGGCGAAGGTGTAACTGAAATGAGCGTACCTTACCATAAAGAATTATTTAATAATGGAAAAATTAAATTAATGGCAAATTTTTCCAATATAAAAAATGATATTGCTAATGAAAATATTTGTTTGCATTTATATGCTGTTGATAGTAATGGAATTCCTGTTTTTACAGAAAAACTTGCTATTGATGAAGTGAGAGAACTATACAATCATTTAGATTCTATTTCTGTTATTAAAGATGGAAATATAAAATCTTCAAAATTTATTGAAACGTCAGATGAGATTGGTTTATTATTAGGTCAACTTAAAGAGGGGGATTTACAAACAATTTTATCTCTATTAGAAAAATTTAAATCTGAAGAAAAAATTAGGGGATTATTGGACTCATTATCAAGTTTAGAAATAGAAAATTTACATGGTGCATATCATCATAAATTGATAAAAACAGAGATTAATAATCTTGAAAAACTTATTGAATTAGAAGAAAAAGGAAATATTATAGATGAAATAAAGCTTTTTAATGAGTTAAAAAAATATAATGCTAGACAATCTGAAAAAATATTTCAAAATTGGATTGAATCTAATTTATGGATTTTTGGAGTTGATTATATTAAAAAACACGATGTTCGTAAAATTGCATTATTTAGTGAAGGAGACTTATTAATGGAATCTGTGGATGGATATTTAGATTTAATAGAATTAAAGCGTCCGAAGCATAGTATTTTAAAATTAGATAAAAGTCATAATTGTTATTACCCTCATCCTGATTTATCAATAGTAATAGGCCAAAGTTTATTTTATCTTCAAAAATTAGAAGAATATAAATTAAACATAGAAAAAGAATACAAAATAAAAGTAATAATGCCACGGATAAAAATAATTGTAGGTAGAAATAAAGAATTTAATGAAGAACAAAGAGATGGTCTAAGAATGTTGAATTCAAAATTAAATTCTATACAAGTCATAACTTATGATGATTTAGTTATATTTGGTAAATTACTTTTAAGACATTATGAAAATTAAGAGTAAGTATAATTTTTTAAAATTAGTATTTTAAAAACCTAAATAAAGGGTAAATTTTAAATAATTGGTATATATTCTACGTAAACTTATTTAAATAAAGAAGGAGGAATAATATGGAAAAATGGATGTGTATACCTTGTGGTTATATTTATGACCCTGAAATTGGTGATGATGCTGGTGATATAAAAGCAGGTGTCAAATTTGAAGATTTACCTGAAGATTGGGTGTGCCCTTTATGTGGAGCATCGAAAGAAGATTTTGAAAAGGTAGAATAATTTGATTTTTTGATTTATTGAAAGTTTAAAGCAAAGGTGTCCTAGCATTGAAAGTAAATTCAATGGCTAGGACACCTTTGTTTATACCTTATTTATTCAATGGATGAGACAGCTATTCTCTTTGCTATTTTGGCTACATATTCACCTTGAAAATGTGCAATTTTTAGTTCATCTTCCGGGGGTCTTCGGCTTCTATCTGCTCCATATTGAGTAGTTCCTGACATGAATAAGGTGTTTCTATAATAATCATCCCATGATGAAATTGGATAGTATGAAATGAAGTTATTGTTGTCTCTGACCTCCATGTTGTAAATCATAGAAAAAAAGGTATACTAGAAGTGAGATATTAAAATCTAAATACCTTAAGATGGGAGAAAAATTATGAAGGGATTAGTTGAATCGATTAAAAATAAAAATACTATTTTGTTTGTTGGTGCTGGAGTATCTATGAATCTCGGGCTACCTTCATGGGATTCGTTATTAGATTATATTGCCAAGGAATTAGACTATGAACCTGAAATTTTTAAATCTTTTGGAGACGCACTGTCGCTAGCAGAATACTATAAGATAAAAAAAGGTGATATCGGTCCTTTAAGAAGTTGGATGGATAGAAACTGGCATAGTGATGATATAAAAATAGAAGATTCCAAGATACATAAACTAATATTTGATTTGGATTTCCCTATTATATATACTACGAATTATGACAGATGGCTTGAAAGAACTTATGACTACTATAAAAAAGATTTTAAAAAAATAACCAATGTAGGAGATTTGGTAAATTTACATAGTGTACTTACTCAAATCATTAAATTTCATGGAGATTTTGATGATGAAAAATCTATAGTACTTACAGAATCTAGCTATTTTGAACGTTTGAATTTTGAAACTCCTCTAGATATTAAACTTAGATCAGATATATTAGGAAAATCAATTCTATTTATTGGTTACAGTCTTCAAGATATAAATCTTCGTTATTTACTATATAAACTGAATAAACTTTGGGAAAATAGTACCCAGTCTAGTTCAAGACCTAAATCTTATGTATTTTTAGTAGATTCTAATCCTGTAGAAGATTTAATTTTGAAAAAAAGGGGAATTAAAACTTTTACTGCTGAAAATAAGAATCCTAGTGAAAGTTTACAAGAATTTTTGGAAGAATTAAACGATAATTTATTAGAGTAGGAGGTGAACTAAAAAATTGCATAGTTGTAAATATTTTAAAGACAATGTAGAATTTTTTAGTTCCTGGGTTAAAAAATTAAAAAATAATGAAGAATAGATTTTTATATCTAGTAATAACAAAATTATATAAAGAACTTTGTATAAGTTTAAATCATGTAATATAATTTAATATTTCGAGACTTTTTGCTTATAAAAAAACCTTCTTAATTACTAGATTATAGTTCTAATAATTAGGAAGGAATATTTAAATTTATACTAAGTTCATAGAATGCTTAGATTTTTACTAGAAATATTCTATTCTATGCTTTTGGAAGAATTACACTAGCTTCTCCATCGATTACCATTTTACCATCTTGATTGGTACAAGTAGTTCTTAGAGTAGCTTTATCGTTTCGACCTTCTTTAAGGTCAACAATTTCAGCTTTAACTTCTAAAGTATCTCCTAAATAAACGGGAGCTAAAAATTTAACAGTCTGTCCTAAATAGATAGTTCCTGCTCCAGGAAATTTTGTTCCTAAAATAGATGAAATATAAGATACTCCTAACATTCCATGAGCTATTCTCTTTTTAAACATAGTAGTCTTAGCATACTCCTCATCTAAATGAACAGGATTATGATCTGTACTTACATCTGCAAATTTTTCTACATCTACAGCTTCTACATTCTTATTAAAACTATAAGAATCTCCGATTTTTAATGATTTTATCATAATTTTACCTCCTATTAAACCCTCTCTTGCCCTTTGGGCACTCTCTCCCTCAATAGGGAGAAAGAACTTTACATTAAACCTATCTTCCTTTAGAATATGAACTTTCCATAGAAAGGAGGAGTTATATTGACATTACTTTTATATCATTTGCTAAGATTAATTTTGCAGGTGTATTAGCTATTACATCTTCTACAGTATTATGTGGTCCAATTTCTTTTAACAATAATCCATTAGGAGTTACTTCAATAACAGCCATCTCTGTAATAATTAAATTTACTTGATTAGCAGCAGTTAAAGGGAGTGTACATAGTGGAAAAATTTTTGGTTTTCCTTTTGCAGTATGTTCCATAGAAACTATTACTTTTTTTGCTCCTACGACTAGATCCATAGCTCCACCCATTCCAGGAACCATTTTCCCTGGGATTATCCAGTTAGCAAGGTTTCCTTTTTCATCTACCTGTAATGCTCCTAGAACAGTCATATCTACATGACCACCACGGATTACAGCAAAAGACATAGCAGAATCAAAGAACACAGCTCCATCTAAGGTAGTAATAGGCATTCCACCTGCATTTACAAGATCTTTAACCTCTTCTCCTACTTTTGGGGCAGGTCCTACTCCTAAGAGACCATTTTCTGATTGGAAAATAACGTCCATACCGTCTGGAACATAGTTAGCAACTGAAGTAGGGAGACCAATACCAAGGTTAACTACATCTCCATCTTTTAATTCTTTTGCAACTCTTTTTGCAATAATCTCTCTAATTAATTTTTTATCCATTATAATCACTTCCTACTATATGATCTACAAAAATTCTAGGTGTAACAACTTGGTTTGGATTAATCGTACCTAGTTCTACTATATTTTCAGCTTCTACAATAACTATATCAGCAGCTGTAGCCATAATAGGATTAAAGTTTCTAGCAGTATTTGCATAGATAATATTACCTTTAGTATCTACAGTATGTCCTAAAAGGATAGCAACATCTGCTCTAAGAGGTTTTTCCAAAAGAAATTGTTTTCCATCAACCTCTATTATTTCTTTTCCATCTGCAACTATAGTACCAAGACCAGTAGGAGTAAGAACACCACCTAAACCAGCACCTCCAGATCTTATTCTCTCAGCTAAAGTTCCTTGAGGAACTAACTCAACTTCGATCTCTTTTTCATTCATTTGTCTACCAGTTTCTGGATTTGTACCAATATGAGAAACAATGGCTTTCTTAACCATATTGTTATAAATAAATCTTCCTACTCCACTATCTTTTATTCCTGTGTCATTAGATATGATAGTTAGGTTTTTTACACCTTTTTTTATAATAGCATCTACTATAGTATGAGGTGTTCCTGTACCTAAAAATCCTCCTATCATGATGGTCATCCCATCTTCTATTTTAGATACTGCGTCTGCAACATCAATTATTTTGTTAGACATAACTTTGTTTCCTCCTTTTTGTTTAAAAATATTAAATTTTATAGAAACATTAAGACCAGTGAAATAATAACACCAGAATAAATAAGTACTACCAAACAATAACCCATGATATCTTTAGCACCTAAACCTGCAATAGCTAGAGCAGGAAGTGCCCAGAATGGTTGTATCATATTTGTCCACGCATCTCCCCAAGCTATTGCCATGGCAGTTTTCGCAGCTGGAATACCAAGAGCAGCACCGGCAGGCATCATTATTGGAGCTTGTACTGCCCATTGACCTCCACCAGATGGAACAAAGAAGTTAACAATCCCTGCACTTAAGAAAGTGAAGAAAGGAAAAGTTGTTTCAGTAGAAATGTTAACGAACATTTGAGACATAGCACCTGCTAGAGAAACTCCTTCAGGTCCTTTTCCAACCATGATACCCATTATTCCAGCATAGAAAGGAAACTGAAGTATTATTCCTGCGGCACCTTTAGAAGCCTCTTTGATTGCTGTTAAAAATTTTTGAGGTGTTCCGTGTAAAAGTATAGCCGTAAATAAGAATACAAAATTAACTATGTTTAAGTTTAATGCGAATCCATTAGTTATAAAGTATGAAATTATATAAACATAACCCATTATACCTAAAAGTAAAGAAACTATTTTACTGTTTTCTATTTTTTCTGCTGGAGTCATAGTAGAAAAATTTAGTTTTTCCTCTGGAACCTCTATAAGTAGATCGTTATCTATAGCGATAACATCCTCTTTTTTTGGATGCATAGCTCTATTAACAAAGGGTAAAGTAATGAATAAAATGGCTAAGATAATTAAGTTAGTAGCTGAAAAGATAGTCATAGATGTAGGAATTGCCTCAGTAACAGCTCCAGCTGTTGCACTTGCTAAACCTCCACCAGAGGCTAGTTTTAGTGGTATTGAAGCCGATAAACCTCCATGCCAAACTAAAAATCCAGTATATGCAGAAGCGATTAGTAATCTATAATCTACACCTTTTACTTTTTTAGCAATTTCCTTAGCAAATATAGCACCAATTACAAGACCAAAACCCCAATTTATGAAAGAGGCTAAAACAGAAACCACAGTAACTCCGACTATAGCTTGAGATGGAGTTTTTAATTTACTGGCCATAGATGATAAGTTTTTTTTGAAAAATGGAGAACTGGCCATAGTATGTCCTGTAACTAATACTAGTGCCATCTGCATAGCGAAAGATAATAAACTCCAGAATCCACTATTCCAATTGTTGAGAATAGACATAGGAGATTGTTTAGTAATAGGGATTGCGATTAAAAAGACTATAAATGTTAAAATGGCACAAAATATAAAGGGATCAGGCAGATATTTTTGTATTAATATTACACATAAGTTTGTAAATTTTTCAAAAATATTTTTTTGTATATTATCGACTTTTTTAGTTGCAGTTTTATTCATAGAATCTACTCCTTTTAAATTAAAAATAATAAAAGATTTCAAATTCCTACGAAAAACTCTAAATTTTATGAAAACGGGTAGTAAGAACTCACCGGAAAAGTTCTGGCTAGACTAATTAGTGTAATTCGTAGTTAAACGTTATTATTACATTACTGTTTTTGACCTCCCTTTAATAATATTTCTTAGATATAAACTTGTTTCCACCTTTTTTATTTTAAGATACTAAATCAATAAAATTTAATTAAAATTTAATTTTTTTCTAATAATTCATAAAGGCAGTACAAGTATACTCTATTATCTCGAAAAGTAAAGGAAGGATCTTATTGTTTTTTTTTCTCTATAATCAAAGTATAATTGATAGTTATAATACTATCTTTTTAGAGACATAGTTTTCTTGACCAAGGATAAGGTGATAGATAAAATAATTGAATTAGTGGTTGAAAAAATTAGTTTTTTAAATTAAAAAATAATAACTATTTTAAATTTTTTCAAAAATAGATATTAAAAATTCATCAGAAAAAAGCAACAAGAAATAAATCTTGTCACTCAATTTTCATATTTATTATTTTCAAATTTACTGCCTATGTCAATGAGCACGATTCATAATTTAGTTTTTTTACTATATCATCTCTCTTTTGACCATCTCTTCGACAATAAAGGTTGCTACATCATCTGCATATTTTCCTGGGCCAAAACCAGCATCATAACCTAATTCTTTTGCTAGTTCATGGGAAATCCTAGGACCTCCAGCAATAAGTACGACCTTATCTCTGATTCCCTCAGCTTCCATTAATTCTACTAAATGAGTTAAATTTTGAATGTGGATATTTTTTTGAGTAACTGTTTGGGAAACTAATAGTGCATCAGCTTTTAATTCAATTGCTTTTTTTATAAATTCCTCATTTTCCACTTGAGATCCCAAGTTATAGGCTTCTATTCCCTTATATCTTTCAAGGCCGTAGTGACCAGCATACCCCTTCATATTCATAACTGCGTCTATTCCCACTGTATGAGCGTCAGTTCCTGTACTAGCTCCTATAATGACTACATCTCTTTTAATATTTTCTTTAATAAAATTTTGAACTCCGTACATATCCATAGTTTCTATGTCTACTGTTTCTACATGGATTTCATCGTAATCTACAGTATGATTTAATGATCCGTATATCACATAAAATGAGAAATGAGTATCTAAAGCTCCATAATGAGAAACAGCTGGTTCAGATATTCCCATTTTTTTAGCTAATTCTTTGGCGGCTTCTGCACCTTTTTCATCAGCAGGAACAGGTAGAGTCAAACTAATCTGCACCTTTCCATCATTCATAGTATCCCCATAAGGTTTTAATTTTTTTAGGTCTAATGTAGTATCGAAACTTTTATCTTCAGTTGAATATAATCCTCCACTCATTATTTGTCACCTCCCATCATTAGTTCCATAAATGGATTAAAATATGTAGAATCTTTTATGAATACTCCATTTAATCCTTTTCCACCGTCAATAGGTCTCTTTATACCTGCAAATTTACCTTTTTGTAGGGTATCAAACATCCCTGTAGTTTCTATCTCTTTGATTAGATCTCTACCTTTTTCAAGGACTTCTTTGGCACGATTTACAATTATTCCATCTTTTTTAAATGTTATTTCAGAACCAAAATCTTTCATATTTTTAAAGATATATTGGGCATTATCTATAGCCAATGCTCTATCAGACATAAATGGAGTATGGATAGCCTCTGTCATCATTCCCATGAGGTGAAGTCTTTGTCCAGTCATAATAGTTATCATATTAAATAGAGCATCCTGTACATGACCTTTGAATATATCTCCAGTCATAAACTTTGTAGGAGGCATATATTTAAGTGGTGCCTTTGGAAATATCTCTCTAGCCATTTGAGCTTGAGATAGTTCTAATAAAAATCCGTTTTCTGTATCTGGATGGATCTCAAATGCATGACCTAATCCTTGTTGCTCCTCAGGAAGATTAGCAAGAAGTGCAAATTGTTCATTTATAAATTGAGAAGCAAGGACAGTATGAGCTTCCTCTATGGCATCTGCTGTAGTAAGGTAGTTATCCTCACCGGTATTTATTATTACTCCTGCAAAACCATTTATTATTCTAGAAAAATATTGGTCTACAAATGTTCTTTTCATATTGATATCTCTAAATAAAATTCCATAAAGTGCATCATTTAACATTACATCTAGTCTTTCAAATGCTCCCATGGCAGCGATCTCAGGCATACATAGGCCAGAGCAGTAGTTACAAAGTCTAATATATCTACCTAATTCCTCTCCTACTTCATCTAAAGCTTTTCTCATTATTCTAAAGTTTTCTTGGGTAGCTAGTGTTCCACCAAATCCCTCTGTACTGGCTCCAAAAGGTACGTAGTCTAATAAACTTTGACCTGTACTTCTAATAACAGCTATAATATCTGCCCCTTGCTTGGCAGCTGCGACAGCCTGAGTTACATCTTCATAGATATTTCCAGTGGCAACAATAAGATATAGAAGTGGTCCTGTTTTATCTCCAAATCTTTCTAGGTAGGATTCTCTATCCTTTCTATTATTAGCAATTTTATCTGTGTTTTCACGAGCGATCTTGTCTATAGCTAATTTTATTTCAAAAGAATCATGGGTAGATATCTTCCCTAAATTTAATTCTCCGTGAGATATTTTTTCGGCAATCTCTTGAGGAGAAAGACCTGTTTCTACCATGGCATTTCCAATATAGTGGGAAACTCCCAAAGTAAGGTTTCCTTCTTTTTCAATATGTTCTACGACTATATTTGGTAGTGGTACTTCAAATTTATCGATTCCGTCTATACCAAGTAAACGGCAAATTGTTCTTTCTACCGATACTGTAGAATGATCATCTATATAAGTCTGCACATCTATAGCTATATTTTTAGCTGATTTTCTGGCATCTGCCACTACATCCCAATCTAAGTGTAATTTTGAATCTTGCATATTATTTTACCTCCAAAGTTACCCTTTTTTCTTACCCTCTCTTCCTAGTTTATCCCTTTCAGGGAGAAACAAAGAAAATAATATGTAAGTCTTTCTCCCTATTGAGGGAGAGAGTGCTGACAGGCGAGAGAGGGTTAAAGAGTTAGTATAATTTTTTTATTATGTTTTTTAAATTTTCATCAATTCCAATTAGTGTTGCTACATTGAGTGCATCCTTTGGAACTTCAAAGTTAGAATGAATTTTTTCTATGGAATAATCCATATGTTTTTGTATCAATGAGATTGAATTTTGATTATTTAGATCAATTTTTCGTTTTAAACTATCAAAATTTATATTTTTTAATCCAACAACTTGATAATGAGGAGTCAAATCATCGACTACACCATCATAATGAGTTGCCATGATTGAAAAACTATCAAAGTTTTTCATGTAATTAGATAGTCCCTTTACAAATTTTTTACCTTCACTTGGGTTGGTACCTCGGGCAAATTCATCTAGTGCAATAAATCCCTTGTCATAAGTTGTAAGACATCCTGTAATCTCCCTGAGTTTTATTATTTCTGCCCCAAAACTACTGAGCCCCTTAGATACATCTTGAATATCATCGGACAAAAATTGTATAAAATTTAATAGAGGGATAGTTGCATGATCTGAAAAAACATAAAACCCCATTTGAGCCAAGATGAGATTAAGAGTAAGAGTTTTTAAAATAACGCTTTTTCCTCCCATATTAGCACCTGTTAAGATAGTATTGCCATTTTTTAATAGGATATCTAATTTTTGAAATTCTTGATTTTTAACCTTTAAAGTTTCTAAAATTTCTGGATTAAACATCCCGATAAATTCGATGTGTTCACCTATTATAGGTCTATTGGCACCATATTTTAGAGCAAGTTTTGCTTTAGCTAAAGTAAAATCAATATTTTTAACTTTATTGATATTTATAAGGATATTAGAAGTATAAGAGATTAATTTTTTACTTATATCTATTTTGACTTTAGATTCTTCACAATTTTCTAAAACAACGATCTCTCTTCTTTCCTCTTTTAATTTTATCTGTAGTTCATTGTCTTTAGCTAAAAAAATTAATTTCTCAATTTTTGATTTTTTATTTCTAATCTCTTTTAATTTTTTTGAATATTCATTATAGATATAAAAAGTAGATATTTTTTTTGATCCGGGATCTAAAATATCGATAACAGAACTTAGATCAACAAGGTGAAAATCTTTTAAAAATATATTATTTGTGATGCTTTTAATTTCCATAAAGATCATAGTATTTATTTTTAATTCGAATAACTCGACCTCATCTAAAGTTTTTCCATTTTGAAGATTTAAAACTATATTAGATATATTTTTTAATTTCATAAGGAGAAGTTCTATCTTTTGAATCTCTTTTTTATTTTTTTGGCATTTTTTTATAAAAAATTCCAAATGATCAAAAGTTTCTTTTAAAGTTTTAGAATCTTTTATAGGAGCAATATCTCTTTTTTTTTGGTTACCATATGGAGATATTGTAGTTAGATTATTTATAAGGTATTCTAACCCAATTTTTTCTCTGTTTTTAAGATCGAGATATCTCATAGTGATCCTCCTACAACATCTATAACATCTATATCTATAGATGTTTTTAATAGTTCACAAAATTTCTTACTTTCAAATGAATATCCATAAGGGGATGTGGGATTACAGGTCAAACATAGAAGGTTAATGCTATCTAAAACCTCTAAGTTGACTGGTATCATAGATAATTTATGATAGAGGTTAGAATCTATAAAAATCTTTGTTCCATCTTCTATGATGATTGTAAAATTTTTAAACAACTCTCTATTTTGTATGAGAGATTCTATTAGTCCCTTAGAAACAGCACCACCTAAAACTAAAAATTTATGGTTAAGTTTGACTGCGTCTACTATTTCCCTATGGGAATTAAGGGAGGTAGGTAGATCTAAGATCTCTATATTTAACTCCTTATCTATAAATCCAATTCTTCCTTTTTTCAATATTTGTTTGGTTAAAACTGCTATTTTTTCAGAACATTTTGGTAATTTCAACATTTTAACATTGTGACTACTTTCCTCTACTACCTTTGTAAGATCAGGAGAAAAACTAGCTCCAGTGGCCAATATAGTGGCTTCTGAAACTAAATTTCCTGCACTGCCTTTTCGACTTAGTGCACCATCAATAAGGACTAAGTCACACCCAAAACCTAACATAAGATCTCTAACTTTTATAAGAGCTGAATTGTAGGAGGGACCAGCCACATCTACAAATCCACTGCTGAGAGCTTTTATAATTATTATTTCACCCATAGGAGTCGAGATTCCTGTTGTAGCTAAAATTTCTTTTGTTATATCACATTTACAGAGTAAATTTTTAGCTGTAGCAACTATACTACCTTTTTCCACATAAATTTTAGGTTTATGTGTGTTGGTTACCTTGTCACAATCCTCCCCATCACGTCCAATAGAAGTAAGACCAATAACTTTAGTCCCCTTTAAATTTTTTAATATATAATTTAAAGTGGTAGTTTTCCCCGAATTTTTTTCCATCCCTATAATAGACACACTATTATAGGGGAAAAGTGAAGTGATGATTTTCTTAGTGTTCATTTCTAATATGTCTATCGAGTACTTTAGGTTCGATAGCTAGTTGTTTACCATCTAAAAGTTTAGCTATTCCAATGTGTTGTTTTTCTTCTTGACAGTGTTTACAGTTACATACATCTTCATATGGTTTAGGTTCTGTATATGTTGTGATAACCCCTTCAAAGTTTCTAAGAACAACTCTTTTTGGACTTTGAGAGATAATATATTGTGGCATAACTGGAGTTTTACCTCCGCCACCAGGAGCATCTACAACAAACGTTGGAACTGCATACCCAGAAGTATGCCCACGAAGTCCTTCAATGATTTCGATTCCTTTAGATACTGGAGTTCTAAAATGTTCTAATCCTACTGACAAATCACATTGATATATATAATAAGGTCTTACTCTTATAGCCACTAGATCTTGTACTAATTCTTTCATGATATGAGTACAGTCATTTATCCCTCTAAGTAAAACAGATTGATTTCCTAATGGAATACCAGCATCAGCCATCATTTCACACGCAGCTTTAGAAGCAGATGTTATCTCATCTGAGTGATTAAAATGAGTATTTAACCAAATTGGATGGTATTTTTTTAGCATATTGACGAGTTCAGGAGTAATTCTTTGAGGCAGTACAACTGGAGTTCTAGATCCTATTCTCACAATCTGGACATGAGGAATAGCTCTCAGTCTTTTGATGATATATTCTAATTTTTCATCTGAAATGAGTAAAGCGTCTCCTCCAGAAAGTAATACATCTCTGACTACAGGAGTCTTTGCTATATAATCGATAGCAGTATCTATCTTGTCCATTCCCAAAGCTGCATCTGTCTGACCTGCGAATCTTCTTCTAGTACAATGTCTACAATACATAGAACACATGTCTGTAACTAATAATAATACTCTATCAGGATATCTATGAGTAAGTCCTGGAACTGGTGAATCTTCATCCTCATGTAGAGGGTCATCTAGATCAGCATCAGCTTTGTGTACTTCAGCAGCTGTAGGAATAGCCTGTTGTCTTATAGGACATTTAGGATTTGTTGAATCGATTAAAGTTAAATAATATGGAGTGATTCCCATTCTAAGGATAGAGTTAGCTGTTCGTACTCCTTCTTCCTCTTCTGGTGATAGGTTAAAATATTTTTTTAAATCTTCTAAAGTTTCAATTCTATTTCTTACTTGCCAGTGCCAGTCATTCCATTGCTCGTCACTTACATTTGGAAATAATTCTTTTTTTCTTCTTTCGTAGTTTAAATTAATCATATTTTTTATCCTCCCTCTCTCTCTCTATTTTTTATACATATAATTTTTCAAATAAACTTTTGATAGTTTTAGATTTACGTATGATATCTAATGTAAGGTCAGCATGACCCTTAGCGTATCCATTTCCTACTATCATTTGTACATCTTTCCCTACACC
>NZ_JBATVM010000240.1:0-17339 GCF_049671765.1 Psychrilyobacter sp. | reverse complement strand
AGCTGAAGATTTTAAATATGCCTGGTTGAGAGGATTAGATCCAGAAGTAGCCTCTGAATATGCTTATCAACTTTATTATATTAAAGGTGGACAGGACTATTTTAAAGGAAAAGGGAAAAGGGAAGATGTAGGGTTAGAAGTTTTAGATGATTATACTTTGAGAGTTGTTTTAGAAGCTCCTACACCGTATTTTTTAAATTTAGTGACGTTTTTTACGTATATGCCTGTAAGAAAAGATATAGTGGACCAAAAGCCTGAAGGGTGGGCAAAAGATCCTAATTTAACAGTATCAAATGGTCCTTTTGTTGTATCGGAATACAAGATGAATAATAAAATTATATTGACTCCTAATGAAAACTATTGGAATAGAGAAAACATAAAATTAGAAAAAATGGTACTTACTATGATTATAGAAGGAAGTACAGTATTGACTGCATATGATAACAATGAGATAGATGTTATATCTGGACAGGTACCTGTACAAGAAATTCCTAAAAGACAGATGGAAGATCCAACTTTTAAAACACTGCCATATTTAGGAACATATTATTATTTATTTAATGTAGATAAAGCACCTACAAATGATATCAATGTAAGAAAAGCATTATCACTTGCGATAGATAGAGAAGCCATTGTAAATCAAATAACTAAAGCAGGGCAAATGCCAGCAACAGGTTTTGTTCCCAATGGACTTATAGATTCTAAAGGAAATGATTTTAGAGCCACAGCTGGTGATTATGACATGTCTACAAAAGCCAATATAGAACTAGCTCGTGAATATCTAGCTAAAGCTGGATACCCAAATGGTGAAGGAATGCCTCCTGTGGAGCTTATGTATAATACTAGTGAATCCCATAAATCTATAGCAGAAGCTATCCAAAATATGTGGAAGGAAAATCTAGGAATAGAAGTTACTTTGGCTAATCAAGAATGGGCAGTATTTAAAACTACAAGAAATATGGGGAACTTTCAGGTAATGAGGTCTGTATGGCTTGGAGATTATAACGACCCTATGACATTTTTAGATATGTGGACTTCATATTCAGGGAACAATAATGCCCAGTGGAGAGCAACAGAAGATGGTAAATTTCCAGAGAATAAGAAATTTACGCAATTAATTGAGGAGTCTAAGTTAGTAAGTGGAGAAGCTCGTGATGAAAAACTCTATGCTGCTGAAAAGATAATGATGGAAGAGGCTATTATAGCGCCACTTTATTATTATACAGGTGTTGTAATGATCAAAGATAAAGTTAAAAACTGGGAAAGAGATATACTTGGAACTTGGTATTTTGGAAATGCAGAAATACAGGAATAATAAAATCTAAATTAGGATAAAAAAAGAGACTTGACCAAAATGGTTAAGTCTCTTTTGGGTTATAAAATTTAATAATCTACAGAAAAAATATTTGTGAATTCTTCTCTAAATATTTCTGAGAGTCTATTTAAAAGAAGGCTTGTATCTCCATTGATACAAAAATCAACATTTCCCTTTTTATTTTCTTTGTTGAAAAGGTCCATAGAAATAAGTAAATTTAAGAGCTCGAATACAGATTCTCGAGAAGAATCTACAATTTTTTCAGGGAAAAATTTCCTGATGTCCTCTTTTATAAGGGGATAATGTGTACCACCGAGAATAAGAGTGTCTGTATCTTTTGGTATCTTCTCCAAATATTTTTTTAAAACTTCTAGGCGATTAGGATGACTTTCCCAACCAGATTCAATTAAAGCACATAATTTTTTACATGGGATACCGTAAAGAGAACCCTCTTTTGAATATTTTTTATAGGTTTTTTCATAAATTTTAGTTTTTACAGTAAAAGGGTTTGCAATATAGGCAATTTTTTTTTTCTTACTTTCTAAAAGAGCTGATTTAACTCCTCCTTCTACCACTCCTATGATGGGAATAGGATATTTATTTTTCAAATATTCCAAAGAAGCTGCGGTTATAAGGCTACAAGCTATTATAATCACCTTACAATGATTCTGAATCATGAATTTTACTATATCTTCACTTAAATTTTGTATCTCTTTGGTAGTCTTAGTACCATAGGGAGTATTTTTAAAATCTCCATAGTAGATAATGTTTTCTCTAGGTAAAATTTTTCTTATCTCTTTCAGGATGGTAAGACCTCCAATCCCTGAATCGAATATTCCAATAGGCATTTTATTTTTCATAGTTGATCTCCTTAGTACCAATATACTATTAAGTATAACTCTATATTTAAAATACTTCAAGAATAATATGCGTTCAATATATATATAACATGTATATCGTATATGGGGACATGAGTAAATTAATGACGGTCATTCATATAATATAATATCTATATTTTACAGAATGAGGCATAAAAGATAAGATGTTTGTATAATAAATTAAAGGAAGGCGGGGATATTATGTTTGGAACTCAAGAAATTAATGACGATGGAATTTTGGAAATTGGTGGGGTATCAGTAAAAAAATTAAAGGAAAAGTATGGAACTCCCCTCTATGTTATGGATAAAAATTATATAGTAGAAAAGGCAGAATTAATAAAAAAAAGTTTTCAATCTAAAGTTTTTAAGACTGAGGTAGCTTATGCTTCTAAAGCATTTTTAACTGTTGGAATGTGTAAAATCGTAGAAAAATTAGATCTTTGTTTAGATGTTGTTTCTGGAGGAGAGATATATACAGCTTTAAAGGCAGGGTTTCCAATGGAAAGAGCTCATTTTCATGGGAACAGTAAATCTATAGATGAACTTGAGATGGCAGTAGAATATGGGGTAGGAACTATAATAGTAGATAATCATTTGGAATTTGAATTATTAGAAGATATCTGTGGAAAAAAACAGAAGAAAATAAATGCAATTTTACGTGTAAATCCAGGGATAGATGCACATACTCATGAATATATTCAGACTTCTAAGTTTGACTCGAAATTTGGAGAGTCGATCTTTATGGAGGAGACAAAGGAACTTATTAGACGAATTCATGAGAGTGAATGGGTAAAATTTGAAGGACTACATGCTCATATAGGTTCTCAAATATTTGATATCAATTCTTTTTTAAAGGAAGCCGAAGTTATGACTGAGTATATAAGAGGACTGGTTGAAGAAGGTATAAGAGTAGAAACTCTTAATTTAGGAGGAGGGTACGGTATCTATTATTCAGATGGTGATCAGCCTGTGGATATAGAGCTTTGCCTAAAGGAACAAGTTAAAATTATAGAGAAAATAAATGGAGAATATAATTTAGGGATCAAAAAACTTCAGATTGAGCCAGGAAGATCTTTGGTAGCTAATGCTGGAACTACTCTTTATACGGTACAGGGATTAAAAACTACTTATTCAGGTAAAAATTATTATTTTATCGATGGGGGAATGACAGATAATATAAGACCAGCTCTATATCAGGCAGTCTATAGTGGAACAATTGGAAATAGATGTTTAGAAGAAAAAGAAAATATGGTAACTGTAGCAGGGAAATGTTGTGAATCAGGAGACTTAATTTTGAAGGATACAAAATTACAAAAGGCAGAATTAGGAGATGTTCTATGTGTCTTTGGTACAGGAGCGTATAACTATTCTATGGCAAGCAATTATAATAAAATACCTAAACCTGCTGTAGTTATGGTAGAAAATGGAGAGTCTTCTCTTATGGTTAGGAGAGAATCATATGAAGATTTAATAAGAAATGATCTATAAAAACTAGTATAATCAAATAGGTACAAATTTTATGTTTATGAAATGGATTAAAAAAAGTCGTGAAATTCACGACTTTTTTTAGTGCCCACCTTTTGCAGATCCTGTTGTTTTATTTGCTAAAAGTACAAATGGAATTAAAGCTAAAGTAACAAATCCAGCAATCAAGAGAACGTCATTTACTCCCATTGTAGCGGATTCCTTTGAGATTAAACCATTTATGACAACTAATTTACTTTGGAGAGAACCAGGAATAGAATTAATCAATGGTAAAAAGTTTGGATTACCAATATGGATATGACTAGCCAAGACCTCGTGGTGATAGGCTTGAGAATGGTTCCATAATGGAGTAAAAAGACTACTTCCAATACTGTTCCCTAAATTTCTCATAAAGTTATAAATACCAGCAGCAGCAACAATTTCTGTAGGTTTTACACTTCCTAAAGAAACATTGTTTAGAGCTATAAAGAAAAATGCAAGGCCAATACCACTTAAAGCTCTAGTATATGAAACATAGTCAGAGGTAACATCTAAACTATAATTAGAAGTAAAAATTGTAACTAAAGTAAAAATAATAAATCCTACAACAGCAATATACCTATTGTCTACTTTATCTGTGTATTTACCGATAATAGGAGATAAAAGTAATATGGGTAAACCCAAAGTAGCGGTTGTTTTTCCACTTATAAATGAGGTATAACCCATAACGTTTTGTAGCCAAAAAGGTAAAATAACGGCCGTCATATAAAATGCAGCAGATACAATTAGGAGAGAAAATACTCCTATGGTAAAGTTTTTATTCAAAAACAATCTGACATTTATAACGGGGTTTTCATGATGCCATTCCCAAATTCCCAAGATGACCAAGGACATAAATGAGATGATAGCTAATATAACTATAAATGGACTGGCAAACCAGTCTAAGTCTGTGCCTTGCTCTAAAAAAACTTGAAGAGATCCGATACCACTTATAAGTAGGAAGATACCAACCATATCTGTTTTGATTCTTACAAATTTTTCACTGGCATAGTCTTTCTTAAACATATAGTAGATTACACCACTAGATAAAAAACAAAGGGGAATACTGAAGTAAAAACACCATCTCCAAGATGCTACATCTGTAATAGCTCCTCCAATAACAGGACCTAAGATAGGACCTAGTATAAGAGTCATTGTCCAGATAGCCATTCCTATTCCACGCTTTTCCTTGGGAAATATTCTCATAATTAGGGTCTGAGAAAGAGGGATCATACTAGCTCCTACAACTCCCTGTAATAATCTAGCAAAAACCATTGAAGAAAGGGAAAAACTCAACCCGCAAAGTAAACTAGCTATGGCGAATAATATTGTAGACCAAATATACTGTTTTACAGTTCCAAACTGTAGCGTTAGCCATCCAATAAGGGGGAGAACTATGGCTTCGGCAACAGAATAAGAAGTGATAATCCATGTACTTTTACTGGTAGCTATACCAAAATCTCCTGCAATATGTGTCAGAGAGACGTTGACTATACTGGCATTTAACATATTTAAAAATGATCCCATAGCAAGGGCTATAGTTATAAAAATTATTTTTCCTGTGATCTTATCATTTGTTTCTGGCATATAGCCCTCCTATGCAATTAATATAAATTTGCCTTAACTATACGGTCTATTGTTTCCTGAATTTTTTGTATATTCAAAGTATATGGATTAGATGATTTAATATCTAAATTAGAGATCATATCTTCTATGGCATTAGTATTTACCTCAGCATCCATAGTCGTTCCTAAAGGAAGGACCCCATTATCTTCTAAATTTTCTTTATCAAAGGCAACTCTCACTGGAAGTCTTTGAGTAATCTTGATCCAGTTACCACTTGCATTTTGAGGAGGTAGAAGAGAAAAAGCATTCCCAGTACCAGCAGAGATACCAACAATATAACCATCGTAGACTTTATCATTTAGACTACTTGTCAATTCTACTTTATTTCCAATTTTTATATTTTTCATTTGATTTTCTTTTAAGTTTACTTCGACCCATTCATTGTTTAGATCGACTATAGAAAACAATGGTTGTCCGATTCCGATTTTTTGTCCCAAAGAGACAGATTTTTTAGCAACGACTCCATTTACAGGGGCATAAACTTTTGTTCTAGATAGATTAAGATATGCTTGCTTGTATTTTAAAATTGCACTTTGGATAGCAGGATGACTATAAGCATCCTTTGAGCTAGCCTGTAATTTTGCATTAGAAAGGGCATCATTTTTTTGAGAAACAGCTAATTTTGCATTTTTTAGTAGAGTAGTTGTTGATTCCATCTGTTTCTGGCTTATGATACCAGCATTAAATAATTTAAAATTTCTATTATAATTTTTTTTCACATTATTTAGGTTGTTCATACTTTCTCCCAAAGCATATTGATACTGAGAAACATTAGTTTCAAGGGATGAATAATTTCTAACGGCTTGGGCTAGAGCAAGCTCTGCACCTTCTAAGGCCAATTGGTAGTCTGTATTTTCAAATTCTATTAATAGGTCTCCTTTTTTAACTTTTGAAGTGTCTACAAAATTAATTCGAGTTACTCTTCCTGCTACTTGAGCAGTTACAGCAGTTTGATTTCCTGTAACATAGGCATTTTCAGTAGATTCATATCCACTACTGTAAAGGAAAAAATAAAGAGCATAAAGAACTCCAAGGATGGCCATACCACCAAGAAAAGTTCCAATTTTTTTCTTGGCCTTTTTTTGGTTTTCTTTTAAATTTTCGTTTATTTTTATAACTTCTGACATATATATAACTCCTTTAATTTTTTTAGATTAGATCTATATTTGTTCTTTTTTTACCTGACCTTTATTCTTATACACTCCTCCTAAACTATTAATTAGATCAATTTGATCAGAGTAAAGTTTATAGGCTTGTTGTGTTTTATGGAGGGAAGAACCTAAATATATATAGTGATCTTTTAAATTTTGGTATTCAGAAATAGAACCACTTTCTAATTTTAAATTTGAATTTTTATATATTTTTTCTTCATTTTTTTCAATTGTATAGAGATTTGTATAGTTAATCTTTGCTATTTTAGCACTACTTAGTTTGGTATTAATATCTTGGATAGAATTATTAATAGTTTTATTGTAGTTAGCAATGAATATATTCACTTTAATATCAGCAATTTTATAATTAGTTTTAATCCCAGAAAGGTTAAAAATTGGGAGATAAACTTTTGGTCCAAATGACCACATTAAAGATGAAAAATCTTTAAAGCTATTGTCTATTCCTAGTCCTTGATATCCTATGTTTCCACCAATTGAAATTTGTGGATAAAAATCTGATTTTAATGATTTTAATTTAGCTTTTTGAGAGTTGATCATCATTAGATAATATTGAACATCGGGGCGATATATAATAACATCAGAAGATATTATGTTAGGGATTATAAATTCTTGTTCCATAAGATGGGAATATATAGCATTTTTTAGTATCTTTTTTACTTTAGTTTTGTTTTTATAAGATGACAATGAATATATAGTCTCTGCAGTAGATTCCTTTTTAAACTTATTTATATTTATATGTCTTTTTAAATTAAGAATCTTATTTTCGATAACGAGCATATCCTCTTCAGATCCTCCTCCAAATTCAATAGCTAATTTGACCTTATCTCTAATAGGCATTAATACAGATAACTTTTTATCAAGATTTATTTTTTCCTCTTGAAGATAGATATAATATCCATAAAGTTTAGCGATATTTGTAGTGATATTCAGTTCGATCATTTTTGACTGGAATTTAGCACTTTCAGCTTGGTACCTTTTTTGTTTGGTCAAGTTTTCGTATTTACCATAGAAATCAAAGTTATAGTTAGCATTTATTCCAGTACTAGCTGTATATGTAGTTTCTCCCGCAAGACCATTTTCGGGAATCGATCCTATAGCTTTTGATTTAGTATATAAATTAGTAAGTTTATGGACATTTGCACCTCCATATAGCCCCATTTGAAAAGCACTATAATTGGCGGCATCTATAACCGTAGTAGCAGCTTGTATATTTAATTTAGCTACTTTCAGATCTGTGTTTGAATTTAATGCAATTTTCATTAGTTTATTCAGATCGAGGTCATGGTAGTTTAACCACCATTCGTCGTTGGAAAAAATTAAATTTTGATTTTTGGAATCATAATTTTCTCCTAAAATGAAATTATCCTGTAACTGAATCTCATCCTTTGATTGCATGAGATCTTCGTTAGTTTTTGGAACATAGCCGGAGCATCCTATCATTAGGAGTAGCCATGAAATTAATATTGTTTTTCTTGCCTTCATCTATATCCTCCTGTTTAGTAAATGTGTATTATATACACGAAAGTTTTTAAAATTAAGTTGACCAAAAGGCTAAACTAATTTAGTTGTTAAATTTTAGCATTTTTTCTTATGGGAGAGTTAAACAATTCTTGCTATATTAAAAAAAGATGACTTCTTATAGAGTATAGAAACCATCTTTTTTTAATATAAGTAAATAGAATTATTGATTTTAGGTTTTACTTGTTAACTCTTACAGGAGTCATGATAGAATAGTAAGTTGGATTATCTATAAAGAATTGTTGGATAAACTCGAGGTCTTCTCTATGAGAAGTAAGATGTTCTTTCTCAAAGATACTACGTATATCGTTTAATACCACACCTGAGGAATTATATAACCTATCACCAGAATAGTGTAAAAGAGCATATAGCCCTGAAGGGATAGTGAAATGTTCTTTAAAATCAAGCTTTATATCTGTAAAAAATCCAAAAGTGTATATAGTTTTACTTCTTTTTATAGAAATATAATAAAATTTTTTTAATTTAGGAGTAGCACTAAAATGCTGAGATTTTGTTTTTATAAAAGCAATAAGTTCTTCTTCATTAAGGGTTGTTCTAGAAAGATCTATAGAATGAATAATTCCATAGACTTTTATTTTTTTAAAGTATTCTAAAGAAAGATCGATTCTGATTTTTCCATTTAGAGAGATAGTTTCCTTTTCTAGAATTATTAGTTTTTCTTGTATAACCTTTCTAAGATCGTGCTTCCTATACTGTGTAGGAGTAATATTGTAATGTTTTTTAAATGTTCTATTCAAAATTTGTGGTTGGGTATATGAATATTTAAGAATAAGTTTCCAAATTTCTGTAGTTTTATTATTTAAGATGTCATCACCAATATATTGGAGTCTTCGCTTACTAATATATTGTCCAAAGGAGATACCAGTATAAACTTTGAATATTCTATGAAAATGAAATTTTGAGATAAAGAAATTAGCTGAAATTTCATCTAAAGTAATGACACTATTGATATTGTTTTCTACATAGTCAATTATTTCCTTTAGTATTGGTGTATAATTCATAAAACTGGTTCCTCCATAGTTATACTGTTTTTAATTTTTTTATTAGGTCCCGACTTTCCTTTATAGAAGCTGTTGAATTTATATATTCTCTTTGAACTATACCAATAAAAAGTATATCTATAAGAGAAAGCTGTGCCATTCGAGATGAAATAGCTGAAGATCTAAAAAGATCTTCGTGGGAAATAGAATAAAGGTTTATATCGCTGTTATTGCTTACAGGATTATTTCCAATATTTGTAATGGAAATAGTAGTAGCTCCATGCTCTTTTGCTTTTTCAACTCCTAGTATAACTTCTTTACTTTCACCTCCGTGGGAAATAGCGACCACTAAATCTTCTTTATTTAGAGTAGTGGTATGAGTTAGCTGTACATGGGGATCAAAATCATGAAATGCCATCTTTCCTATTTTACTTAATTTATAGAAAAAATCTTTTGCAACTAGGGAAGAAGCTCCTACACCTAAGATAACTATTTTTCTTGCTTTATGTAGGTAATCTATAGCTATATCTAATTGAGGGAAATTTAGATTATCTAAAGTTTCGCTGATAGCATTTATACTGTTATAAGAAAGTTTTTTTGTGATATCTTGCATGGAATCGTTTAAGGTGATATCTCCATATAAATATGAAGGTGTAGAAGAGGCTTTGGCCAATTCTTCCCCTAGACTTATTTTAAATTCTGTAAATCCTTTGATATCTATTTTTTTTATAAATTTTATGATGGTAGATTGACCTACTCCAATTTTTTTAGCTAGATCAGAGGAGGTTATCGTTTTAACTTCTTCTAGATTATCTAATATATAGTTAGCAACTTTTACCTCAGTTTTAGATAAATTTTTTATTTCATTTTTTATTTGTAATGATATAGACATACTTTACCTCCTTAATCTGTCGCAATATTTACTTTTATTATAACCTTATTTAAAACTTAGGTGAAGTAAAATTTGAAAAAGTTAAAAAATCAAGAATTTCAAACTCTTTGGGGAAATGCTAAATTGTAATAAGGTAGAAAATATGTTACAATTTAGTCTGAATTTAATGGGAAAAGATTAGAAAAATCAAGTCAGAGGAGCAAAAAAATATGATGAAAAATTTAAATCAATGGTTATTTTTATCAATTAATAATTTGGCAGGAAAAAATGATGTTTTAGACAACATAGGAGTGTTCTTAGGAGAAAAAGGACCTTTTATTTTTATAGGATTGATAGTGTATATATATTTTAAAAAGCAGAATAAAAAAGAAGCTATCTATGCTACGATTACTGTTATTTCAGCCATACTACTCAATCATTTGATAGAATTGTTTTATTATCATCCTAGACCATTTGCCGATGGATTAGGAATAGTTCTCAAAGAACATATAGCAGACAGTTCTTTTCCTTCGGATCATACAACCTTTATGTTGGCTTTATCTTGGTCTTTATTTATGTATAAAGATACTAAAAGATGGGGAAAAAATATGTTGATATTAGGAGTTTTATTGGGACTTTGTAGAGTATTTGAAGGAGTTCACTATCCGTTTGATATATTAGGAGCATTAGTTATGGGGCACTTTTGTGCCAATATGATTTATAAATTAAAAGAAAAAATGAAACCGTTAATAGATTTGATTTTAAAAATAGATAATAAAATTTTTAGAAAAGCCTAACTAGTAATTTATGATTACTAGTTACCAATTATATAGATGGGGTGAGAGATTTGCAATTTATAGTAACAGAGGGAATGGGATGGTTAGAAGTTGTAACGGGAAGTATGTTTTCAGGAAAAAGTGAGGAATTAATAAAAAGACTGAGAAGATCAAAGTATGCACGTCAAAAAGTAGTAGCTTTTAAACATGCAAGTGATGTGAGATATGATGATGCAAAATTGGCTTCACACAGCCAATCTTTTATAGAAGGTGTACCAGTAAGAAATGTAGAAGAGATGAAAAAAATATTTTTTGAAAAGTACAGTGATGCACAGGTAATAGGAATAGATGAAGTACAGTTTTTTGGAAATGCAGTTGTTAAATTTTGTGAAGATTTGGCTGATATGGGAAAAAGAGTTATTGTGGCTGGTTTAGATAAAGATTTTAAAGGAGAGCCATTTAAGCCTATGGATGAACTTTTGGCTAGAGCTGAATATGTAGATAAATTTCAAGCCATTTGTGCTGTATGTGGAAATCCTGCTACAGTATCTCAAAGACTTATAGATGGGGAACCTGCTTACTATGATGACCCTATTGTATTGGTCGGAGCTACAGAATCTTATGGACCTAGGTGCAGAAAATGTCACAGAATAAAACATAAAAATGAAACTATGGGTAATATCTATTTTATAGTGGGAACTGGAACGGAAATTGGGAAAACCCATGTTACTCTAAAATTGATAGAGAAAGATCTTAAAAATAAAAAAAATGTGATGGCGTTGAAACCTATAGAAACAGGATCGGAAATTTTTGGTAAAAACTTAGAAGGATCGGATACTAAAAAATATGCAGATATTTTAGGTAAAAGTGTAGAAGAGATAAATACATATTTCTTTAAAAAACCTATGTCTCCTCATATTGCAGCAAATTTAGATGGAAAACAAATATTTATTAATGAAATAAAAAAAAGAATAGATGAAGAAGCTCAAGCTCATGAAATTTTGTATGTCGAAGGTGCAGGAGGACTGTTAGTTCCTTATAAAGATAGGTATACATATTTAGATCTTTTGGTGAATTATAGAAAAAAATCTGAGGTTATAGTAGTAGCTAATAATTCTTTGGGAACAATTAATCACACTTTATTAACAATAGAGACTTTAAAGAGAAATGATATTATGATAAAAGGTATTATCTTTAATAATAAGGATAACGATACCAATGAAATTTTATTGAGGGATAATATAGAAACTATAGAAAAATTAAGTGGGATAAAGGTGTTAAAAAACATGGAGTATGACGGAGGCAAAAGTGAATTTTAGGAGTTTAGAAAAAACAACCAAATTTGGGTATTTATTTTATATCTCATATAGGGGAACCAAATTTCATTCTTTCGATGAAAATAAAGATGAAAATTCCACAAAGAAAACTGTAAAAGGTGAATTCATAAAGATATTAGGAGAATTAGGCATTACATGGGCTAAGGGAGTTCAACAAGGTGGAAGAACCGATGGTCAAGTAAGTGCTAGAGAAAATATGTTATATATAAATTCAAATAATAAGATTGATAAAAACTCGTTAAAGGATAAATTTAATAAAAAAATAAACGAAATGAAGATCATAAAAATAGAAAAAACATTACCTAACTTAGCTCTCCCTGAGATGATAGAGGGAAGAACCTATCGGTATAACTACCCAGTAGGGAAGATAAGCTCTACTAGAGAAGAAATTTTGAAGAAATGTGAAAAATTTACAGGGACTTATGATGTAAGCGAGTTTACCGATAAAAAAGGTGAAAAATTAAAAGAAAAAGTTAGAAGTGTAGAAGTATCGTATAATAATGAAAGTTTGGTATTCTCAGGGAACTCGTTTATGCCAAAACAGGTAAGGATCATGTCTGGGTATATATTAACTGGAGAGAAAAAAATTCTGCCAGGAAAATATCTAACTTTGGAGAAGATGATCTTATCTAAGGAATTAGAAGAGATAATAATAGAGGAAGTTAATGATATTTCTGAAGAGAATGTTTTGAATATAGAAAAAATTAAAGATGTTTATATTTTTTATGTGGCTAAAAACAAAAAAGGTGAAGTTATTGGTAAAAATGCTAGTAATATCAAGAATTTAAGAAAAAAATATGGAAAGATAATAATAAAAACAATCTAAATTTTAGGAGTGGTATCATGGGACGAATAAAACAGGGATTAAATTATTTATTTGTAAAACCTAAATCTAAGATGGTAGAAGAAATAAAATTACTTTTAACAGAGAAAGAATATGAGATTTTTATAAATATGGACAACTATGATAAAGTACACAGTATCGGTGTTTATGAGATGGTAAAAAAAGATAGCATATTAAATTTAGATGAGAAGTATTTAAAATTAGCCCTTCTACATGATTGCGGAAAGGAAAAAGTTTCTCTTCTGGTTAGGATGAAAAAAGTTTTGGTAGGAGATAAACAATTGGATATGCACCCTAAATTAGGGTATAAAAAATTAAAAGAGATAGATATGAGATTGGCTAATTTAATTTTAAACCATCATGGTCTAAACGAAAATAGAAAATTAAAGAGATTTCAAGAAATAGATGAAGCAAGTTAGAACCTCTCCTTCTAGTTTCTTCCGGTTGATCAGTACGTAAAAATTATATTTAGTAAATATGATTTTTACGATATCAAGGGAGAGAGTGGTGGTAGCCGAGAGAGGTTAAAAAGTATTTTAAGAAATAAAGGAGAAAAATATTATGATTGATATAGAAAAATATCTACTTTCAGTAGAAAAACCAGTTCAATATATGGGGAATGAGGTAAATAGTATCCATAAGAAAGATTATGAAGTAAATATGTGTTTATTTTTCCCCGATATCTATGAGGTTGGGATGTCTAATTTAGGTATAAGAATATTATATGATATATTAAATAAAGTTGATGGATTTTCATTGGAAAGAGGATTTTCTCCTCAAGAGGATATGGAAGCTGTCATGAGAGAAAATAATATACCAATGTTTTCGCTAGAGAGTAGAACTCCACTAAAAGAATTCGATGTGATAGGATTTTCTCTTTCATATGAAATGAGTTATACCAATGTATTAAATGCACTAGATCTAGCAGGAATACCACTGAGAGCAGAGGATAGAACAGAAAATGATCCACTTATTATGGCTGGAGGAACTTGTACAGTAAATCCTGCTCCTATGACTAAATTTGTAGATTATTTTGTAATTGGTGATGGAGAAGATGTTATGCCAGAAATAGCTAATATATTTGTGGCAAATAAGGATAAAACTAAGGCAGAAAAATTAGAATTGATAAAAGATATAGAGGGAGTATATATCCCCAAATTACATAAAGATAAAAAAATAAAAAAGGCTATAGTTCATAATTTAGATAATACAGAGTTTTATGCTAACCAAATAGTGCCTTTTGTGAAAATAGTTCACGATAGGGTGTCTATAGAGATTCAAAGAGGGTGTACTAGAGGATGTAGATTCTGTCAGGCTGGATATACATATAGACCTGTAAGAGAGAGAACTTTAGAAAAAAATATGGCTCTTATAGGAAAATCACTTAAATCTACTGGATATAATGAAGTTTCATTATCATCACTGTCAAGTAGTGATTATAGTGAAATAGGGCCTTTATTAACAAATTTACAGAAAAAATATGGCGAGAATAATTTGAGTATAGGACTTCCATCTCTGAGAATGAATCCATTTTCTGTAGAAGTTGCAGAGAAGATCCAAAGTGGTAAAAAAACAGGATTTACATTTGCACCAGAAGCAGGAACTCAGAGGATGAGAGATGTTATTAACAAAGGTGTAACAGAAGAAGAAATTTTAGAAACAGCAATTGCAGCAGTGAAAGGCGGATGGACAACGCTGAAATTTTACTTTATGATAGGGTTGCCATTTGAAACAGATGAAGATTTAAAAGGGATACATGAGCTAGTAATGAAGGTAGTAAGAGCATGCAAACCATTTACAAAAAAACTAAATATAACAGTTAGTATATCTAATTTTGTACCGAAACCTCATACTCCATTTCAATGGGCTGAGCAGATGAATATAGCTGAGATGGAGAGAAAACATCAACTCCTAAAAGATATTTTTTATAGAGCGAAACATACAACTTTAAAAATGCATTTTAGGGAAAAATCATATTTAGAAGGATTCCTATCTCGTGGGAATGAAAAAATAAGTGATCTGTTAGAAATAGTATGGAAAAAAGGTGCCAAATTAGAAGACCATGGTAGAAACTTTCAATTTTCTAGGTGGAAGGAAGCTATAGATGAATTGAGCTTAGATGAAAAAGATTATTTAGGAGAAAAATCAACTGACGTAGAATTACCTTGGCACATGGTAGATATTGGTGTATCCAAGAAATTTTATATAAGTGAATTAAATAAAGCTAAAGAGATAGCACTTACTCCTGATTGTAGAAATAGTTGTTTAGGCTGTGGAATGAAGGAACGAGTTAAAGAATGTGGAAAATTGACCTCTGATAATTTAAAGAAAAAATAATATAAAAACTCCTAATTAGGATAGAACTATTATAGTTGTTATCTACTTAGGAGTTTTTTTATCTAAAAAATAAAAAAGGAAAAAAACTTTTTTTGAATAGAATATAAATGAGAGTAGTTGAATTTATTTGACTGTTAAATAAAAAAGGGGGGGAAGTGGTGTGAAAAGAATGCAGTTGGAAATAAATGGGGATATGGTAAAAATAAATGATATCCTAATTTTTGGTGTAAATGATCTTGAGATTGGGGATGACTATGTACTGTTAAAAAAGGACAACGATAATTTAATTCATTTTATCGATCATGAAAAAGAGATTAATCCTTATTTTACAGTAATAAGGATTAAAGATGGAGAGAGATTAGCACACAACTATAAATACTGTAATTTTAAACCTATAGAGATAATGGAAGGTTATCATAAAAAAACTTTATAAATTATATATATCTAAATTCAAACAAGTTCTTAAATTTAATGAAGAGGCCGGTTTATCCGAGCCTCTTTTTATAATAGTAACTCTTTATGCTAAATTTCATTTTGTAATTTTGAAATCCATAAAAATCGCCCTTCCCTATAGATTTCTTTTTCCGTAGCAAATATGATGATTGTAGGAGCATTAAACATATAATTCAATAAAAAATTATTATCTTTTGTAATAAAAAATCCATATATTGTACTAAATGTAAAATAAAGTATATTAAAACGAACATAATATGTTGAAATTTTTATTATTTAGATGTATAATCCACATATAGGGTAATAAAAAATTATCACAAAAGGTTTGAGGGGGAGTTATGGACGTAAAAAAAGTTGTTAAAATATTAAGTGAGGAGATAGTACCAGCAGAGGGATGTACTGAGCCCATTGCAATAGCATATGTAGGAGCAAAAGCTGTAGAAATTTTAGGGAAACTTCCAACTAAATTAGATATATATGTTTCTGGTAATATGATAAAAAATGTTAAAAGTGTAAATGTTCCAAATAGTGGAGGAATGGCAGGGATAGAAGTCTCAGCTGCTATGGGAGCTATTGCTGGAGATGCTGATGCAGAATTAATGGTTATTAGTAGTGTTACACCTGAACAATTAAAAAATGTGAAAAATTTTATTAAAAATAAAGAGATAAATATAATTCATGAAAAAACAGATGTAAAATTATATGTAAAGGTTGTAGCCTATAATGGAGAGGAATCTGCAAGTGTTGAGATAAAACATCTACATACTAATATTACCAAGATAGAAAAAAATGGAAAAATTTTAGTAGATAGAGCTTGTAATGATACAAATTTTATTTCTACAGAAGAAGACCGATCAATTCTAACAATTGAAGGAATATATAATTTTGCTAAAACTGTAGAATTAAAGGAAATAGAAGGTATTTTTAAGAAGGTAATAAATTATAATTCTGCTATTGCTAAAGAGGGGTTATCTAAAAAATATGGTGTAAATGTGGGGTCGATGATCCGTGAAAATATAGAAAAAGGAGTATATGGAAATGATCAAAAAAATAGAAGTGCTAGTTTAGCAGCAGCAGGGTCAGATGCAAGGATGGCAGGATGTCCATTACCAGTAATGACTACTAGTGGAAGTGGGAATCAAGGAATGACAGCTTCTTTACCAGTAATTCAATATTGCAATGACAATAATTTGAGTCATGAAGAGATGATTAGAGGGTTAGCTTTTTCTCACTTAACTTGTATTCATATTAAAACAAATGTAGGTAGATTATCAGCTTATTGTGGAGCTATATGTGCATCAGCAGCAGCAGGCGGAGGTTTAGCTTTCGTAATGGGGGAAGACTTAGAAGTAGTATCTGATTCAATAACTAATACTTTAGGAAATGTCTCGGGGATGATTTGTGATGGAGCCAAGGCCTCTTGTGCTATGAAAATTGCCAGTGGAATTTATGCAGCATTTGATTCGTTACATCTTTCAAAAGCCAAAAAAGTATTATCTAATGGAGAAGGAATAGTAGGAGAAAATATAGAAAAAACTATAAAAAATATCGGGATTCTATCTCAAATAGGAATGAATGGAACTGATGAAATAATTTTAGGAATAATGACAAAAAAATGCTAAATAAAAAAACCTATGAAAAAGATACTAGTAAGTATCTTTTTCATAGGTTTTTAACATATATATAGTATAGGAAACAAGTATAATAA
>NZ_JBATVM010000239.1:0-13422 GCF_049671765.1 Psychrilyobacter sp. | reverse complement strand
TCATCTAATTTTAAAAATATAGCTTGTTTTACTATATCATCTATATTTTCATTTGAATCTCCAGAAAAACTACTATGTATATGATAATCTGCCTTAAACATAATTTTTACACTCCCTCTATTTTTTTTAGTTATTTTAATTTTCTATTCTATTATTATATCACTCTTTTTTTATGTTTTTAATCTTTTTTAACAAAATTCATATTTTCTTTAAGATGAAGTTTCTTAGTTTAAATGTTATAATAATAGATATAATATTTAAATTTAAAGAGGTGGAAAATTTGGCAACCAAAAGTATAGAAAAATTAACAGATTATTTTTATAGATTCCCAGGAATTGGGAAGAAATCTGCTAATAGATTAGCATTTCATATCCTAGAGATGGAAAAGAGTGAAATAGAAGAATTTGTAAAGGCTGTCTATGAAGTAAAAGAGAATACAGAAAAATGTACTGTCTGTGGGAATTTAAGTGAATCTCCTATATGTGACATCTGCGATAACGAAGCTAGAGATAGTTCTATTATCTGTGTTGTAGAAGACAATAGAGATATTATTGCCTTGGAGAAATCAAAGTCATATAATGGTAAATATCATGTTTTAAACGGAAAAATTGCTCCTCTTAATGGAATAACTCCTGATAAATTAAATATCAAAACACTTTTAACTAGAGTGGCTACAGAAGAAATAAATGAGATCATACTAGCTCTTAATCCTGATTTAGAAGGTGAAACCACTGCTATGTACCTCATGAAATTACTCAAACCATTTGGTGTAAAGATCTCTAAAATTGCCAGTGGAATTCCCATGGGAGGAAATATAGAATTTTCAGATATTGCCACTATCAACAGAGCGCTAAATGATAGAAAAGAGCAATAAATAAAATAAGAAAAAATCACTCCTAATTAAGAGTGATTTTTTCTTATTTTATATCTTTAATGTCTAAACTCAAGGATATCTAAAAAAACCTTTTATTTCTTCCCTAACAAAAATTTGATATCCACAGCATAAACACTTGTCTTTTTTAGCTTATCCATGATAGCTCTTCCATTGGATACAATATAAAGCACATTTTCTTTTATAGTAGGAATGATTACTATTTCTCCATTCACTATAAATTTAAATAGTTGTTTTTTAGAATAAACATCTTTAATATATAATTTATCTTCTCTCACTGAAATTTCTAAATTTTGATACCTTATTTTATCTACATTACCTTTAAAGAGAGTAAATTCTTCAGAAAATTTATATCCCACTTCTATATCTGTTATTTCCCCATTATCTCTATCAATAATATAGGTTTGAGGGAAATTATATACATCTTTTCTCAAAAAATCATCATTAGTTAAAAATGATATATTTTGTCCTGAAAATTTAAGATTAGAAGTTATTTTACTGGGAACTTTTGATACCCACTTTACTTTATTTTGATAGTTATAAAATGTCATGAAATAAAAGTTTGATACAAACAATAAAAAACTTATTAGATTGAATAAAGCCTTAGAAGAACTCCTCATTGCAACTCTTTTTTTATTTTTTGTTATCATGAGATATATTCTAAGTCCCAATAGAACAATCAGTCCTCCAACCCCTATTGGAAACCCTTCACTTCTATTATTAAATATCAATATCATCATACTCGGTAACAAGAGAAATAAAGCAGATAAAATATTCATATTAGAAGATCTTACTATCCCTTTAAACTTCTTTTTAGCTAAGATAAATTCAATTATTCCCAATATAAAAAATAAATACACTGCCTTTGGTAATTCTAGCAGATAAAGCCCTATATTTATAGTAAATAATACAATGAATATAGGAAATGATAGGATATATTTAAAATTTCCCCTACCCTTTTTTGAGTCTTTAAACATTTTCTTCCCCCTACTTTAACTTATATATATTTTTTTCTTATACATCCTTAAATTATTGTTATATTATACTACTTTTTTCATTCATAATAAACAAAAATTAAAATATAATAAAATTATTATTAAAAAGAATAATAAAAAGGACTGGAAAATTCCAGCCCTTTCTATATATATCTACTTTATTCTTACTCCTAAAAGGAGATAGGATAAATTATAGACCTTGAGAATAGTCAAGTGCAGCTAATCTCTTATAATGTCTTATTTTCTTTGCAGCTTCCATTTTATTCTTAGCGAATAATTCTTTTGCTCTTTCAGGATTAGATTTAGTTAGTGTTAAGTATCTAGTCTCTCCTAATAAGAAATCTTCATATTTATCCCAATTAGGTTCTTTAGAATCAATTTGTAATGGATTCTTACCTTCTAATTCTAATTTAGGATCAAATCTAAATAATGGCCAGTAACCACATTCAGTTGCTAATTTCTCCTCAGTTTGAGAGTGACCCATACCTTTTCTTACACCATGTGAGATACAAGGAGCATATGCAATTATGATAGATGGACCTTTATGAGCTTCTGCTTCTTTGACAGCTTTTAAATATTGAGCTTGACTTCCACCCATAGATACTTGAGCTACATAGATATGTCCATAAGACATGCAGATACCAGCTAAATCTTTTTTCTTTAATGGCATTCCTGCTGCAGCAAACTTAGCTACTGCTCCAGTTGGTGTTGCTTTTGATGCTTGTCCACCAGTATTTGAGTACATTTCTGTATCCATTACTAAGATGTTGATATCATCAGATGTAGCTAAAACGTGATCTATTCCACCGTAACCAATATCATTTGCCCAACCGTCTCCACCGAAAATCCATTGTGATTTTTTAGTGATGTAGTCTTTTAATGCTGTTATTTCTTTAGCATCTTCATTACCTTCGATTAATGGTAATAATTTAGTTCTGATCTCTTGAGTTTTTTCTCCATCAGTTCTATTTTCTTTCCAATCTTTGAATAATTCTGCTACTTCTGGAGTAACTTTATCCATGATTTTTTCCATTTCTACTTCTAATCTATCTCTTAACGTTTCTGTAGCAATATGCATTCCGTATCCAAACTCTGCATTATCTTCAAATAACGATGATGCCCAAGCTGGTCCTTCTCCACATCCATTTTTACAGTAAGGAGTTGATGGAGCTGATCCACCGTATATTGATGAACAACCAGTAGCGTTTGCTACCATCATTCTATCTCCAAATAATTGAGTGATTAACTTGATGTAAGGAGTTTCTCCACATCCAGCACACGCTCCATGGAATTGGAATAAAGGTTGTGCAAATTGAGATGTTTTAACATTTGCAGTTCCCATGATTTCTTTCTTGTAAGTTACTTCGTTGAATAAGTAATCAGCATATTTTTGATTTGATATTTCTTCAGCAATTGGCTTCATAACTAAAGCTTTTCCCTTAGGAGCTGGACATGTGTTTGCACATACTCCACAACCTGTACAGTCAAGTGGTGAAACTTGTAATCTGTATTCTACACCTTCAGCTTTTCCGATAACTTTTAAAGTTAACATATCTTTTGGTGCATTAGCTTTTTCTTCTTCATTTATTAAGAATGGTCTGATTACTGCATGCGGACAAACAAATGAACATTGATTACATTGGATACAGTTTTCAGGAATCCAATGAGGAACGTTTACTGCTACTCCTCTTTTCTCAAATGCTGTAGTTCCATTTTCAAATGTACCATCTTCATACCCATCAAATGCTGATACTGGTAAATCGTATCCTTTTACAGAATTGATTGATTTAGCAATTTTCTCTACAAATTCAGTTCCTTTATAAGCTTCATCTGCATTCTCATACTGTAAGTTTATCCAAGCTGGATCTACAGTAACTTCTACTACTTTTCCTGCTCCTTGATCGATTGCATTGTAGTTCATGTCAACAATATCTTGACCTTTTTTGATGTATGATTTATAAGTATACTCTTTCATATATTCTTGAGCTTCTTCAAATGGAATTACATTTGCTAACTTAAAGAATGCTGATTGCATTATTGTGTTAGTTCTATTTCCTAATCCAATTTCCGTTGCTAATTTATTTGCATTGATGATGAATAATTTAGCTTCTGCTTTAGCTAATTTAATCTTAACTGAGTTAGGTAAGTTTGCAACTGTTTCTTCTGCATCCCATACACAGTTTAGTAAGAAAGATCCACCTTTTTTTAATCCACTTGTCATATCATATTTACCTAAGTAAGAAGGTGTAGAACATGCTACAAATGAAGGTCTATTGATTAAATAAGTTGATCTGATAGGGTCTTTACCAAATCTTAAGTGAGATCTAGTAACTCCTCCAGATTTTTTTGAATCATATGCGAAGTAAGCTTGAGCATAAAGGTCAGTTTTATCTCCGATGATTTTTATTGAGTTTTTGTTAGCTCCTACAGTACCGTCAGATCCTAATCCGAAGAATAAGCATTCTTTTACGTTATCAGCAACTACTGATACAGGTTTTCCTAATGGCAAAGATAAGTGAGTAACGTCATCGATAATTCCTATTGTGAATCCTTCTTTAGGAGTATCTAATTTTGCATTTTCATATACAGAAATTATTTGAGCAGGTGTAGTATCTTTAGAAGATAATCCGTATCTTCCTCCAAGGATTTTTGGTGCATTTTTATCATCTTTAAATAGCTCAACTACGTCAAGGTATAAAGGTTCTCCATTTGCCCCAGGTTCTTTAGTTCTATCTAATACAGATATTGATTTAACTGTCTTAGGTAAAACATTCATGAAGTATTCAGCAGAGAATGGTCTGTATAAGTGAACAGATAATAATCCTACTTTTTCTCCAGATGCCACTAAATGATCTACAGTTTCTTTAATCGTATCTGTAACTGATCCCATAGCTACTATAACTCTTTCAGCATCTGCTGCTCCATAGTAAGTAAATGGTTTATATTCTCTTCCAGTAATCTTTGAAATTTCTTCCATATATTCTAAAACTGCTGCTGGAACTGAATCATAATATTTATTTTGAGCTTCTCTAGTTTGGAAATAAATATCATCATTTTGAGCCGTTCCTCTAGTCACTGGATGATGAGGGTTAAGTGCTCTATTTCTAAATGCTTGAACAGCATCTCTATCTAATAATCTGTCTAAATCAGCATAATCCATCACTTCTATTTTATTAATTTCATGTGAAGTTCTGAAACCATCAAAGAAATGTAAGAAAGGTACTCTTGTCTTAAGTGTAGATAAATATGCCACACCTGCAAGGTCCATTACTTCTTGTACAGATCCAGAGGCCAACATTGCATAACCAGTTTGTCTTGCCGCATATATATCTGAGTGATCTCCAAAGATAGATAGCGCTTGAGCTGATAATGATCTAGCAGATACATGAATTACTGAAGGTAATAATTCTCCGGCGATCTTATACATGTTAGGTATTTTTAATAATAATCCTTGTGATGCTGTATAAGTAGTCGTTAAAGCTCCTGCTTGTAACGCTCCATGAACTGTCCCTGCTGCTCCTGCCTCTGATTGCATTTCTACTAACTTTACAGGTACTCCAAATAAGTTTTTCTTACCTTGAGCTGCCCATTCATCAACATATTCTGCCATCGGTGATGATGGTGTTATAGGATAGATTCCTGCTACTTCTGTGAATGCATATGATACCCACGCTGCAGCTTGGTTCCCGTCCATTGTTTGCATAATTTTAGCCATTTTTGTGACCTCCTGAAAATTTTAATTATATTTTATTGGTGTCAGTAAAATAAAATATCTTTCATGTACAATTTTACTTCACTAGCAATATTTTGTCAATAATTCATTATTTTTTTTTACAGCTTCTCTATTTCAGGACTTCCCACCCCTTTAAAACATCATATTTAACTACTTTAGTACACTAAATTACTTTTTTCACTTAATATTCTTGAGACAAAACTCTTTGATTCTCTAAGTTTTTGTATGATTATACTTTACAAATATGATTTTTTCGCTAGATTTCATAAACAATATTAATATTTTCTAGATTTAAAAAGTTTAATTAATTTGAAGAACAATTTTTATTTATTCTTAAGTATTGTAAATGAAAAACATGATAAAAAAAAACTGCCAGATTAATCTGGCAGTTTTAAAATTATTTAACTATTGCTAATGTGTCTCTAGCAATTACTAATTCTTCATTTGTTTGAATCTTATAGATCGCTACTTTAGAAGTTTCTGTAGATAATTTCACAGACCCTTTCTTTCTTTCTATGTTAGCAGCTTGATCTAATTCTACACCCATAAATTCTAAACCTTCTAAAGATTTAGATCTTATTAAGTTAGAGTTTTCTCCAATTCCACCAGTGAAACAAATCATGTCTACTCCACCCATAGCTGCTGCGTATGATGCAATATAAGCTCTGATTCTATAAGTCATCATATCGATAGCTAATTCTGCTCTTTCATCTCCTGCCGCTCTTGCAATTTCAAGGTCTCTACAGTCTGATGACTTTTCGAAAACTCCTAAAATTCCAGATTGCTTATTCATTCTAGCATCTATCTCTTTATCAGTTAAGTTTCTTTTAGCTTTAATAAATAATACTGCTGCTGGATCGATATCACCACATCTAGTCCCCATCATTAATCCTTGTAATGGAGTTAATCCCATTGAAGTATCTACTGATTTACCATCTTTAACAGCTGATATTGATGCTCCATTTCCTAAGTGACATATAACTATTTTTGATTTTTCAGGATTTCCTAATAAATCGTTAGCTAATCCTGCAACAAATTTATGAGAAGTTCCGTGGAACCCATATTTTCTTACTTTTAACTCTTTATAATCAGCATATGGTAATGGATACATAAATGCTTTTGCTGGCATAGTTTGGTGGAATGCTGTATCAAATACCACTACATTTGGTTTTCCAGAAATAAGTTCCATACAAGTTGTAACACCTAATAAGTTAGCAGGGTTATGTAATGGTGCTAATTCATTATTAGCTTTAATTCCTGCGATTACTTTTTCATCTACTAATACAGATGTTGTAAATTCTTCTCCACCATGTACTATTCTATGTCCAATTGCGTCAACTTCATTGATATCAGCGATTACCCCATGCTCTCCTGTTAATGTGTTTAACACTAACTCTAAAGCTTCCTTATGTGTAGGCATATCATGCTCTAACTCTAATTCAAAATCTGTAGCTGGTACTTCATACTCAAACTTAGATCCGTGGATTCCAATTCTGTCACATAGGCCAATTGCGAATACCTCTTCAGTTGTTGGATTGATTAGTTGGTATTTCAAAGATGAACTACCACAGTTAATTACTAAAACTTTCATTAATTATTTCCTCCTAGATTTTTTTAATGATATATTTCACTTATCATCTATATTATTTTTGTAGGAGTTATCTCTAACTCCTACTATTTTATCTATTTAGTTAGCTTGTACTGATGTTATTGCTGTTAAGTTTACTATATCAGACACTGAACAACCTCTTGAAAGGTCATTGATTGGTGCTGCTAAACCTTGTAATAATGGTCCGTAAGCTTCTGCTCCAGCTAATCTTTGTACTAATTTGTATCCAATATTTCCTGCTGCTAAGTTAGGAAATATTAAGATGTTAGCATTTCCTGCTACTTTTGATTCAGGTGCTTTTTTAGCTCCAACTGCGGCCACTAATGCTGCGTCAGCTTGTAATTCAGCTTCGTATTCGAAGTCTACATTACTTTCAGCTAATATATTTCCTGCTTCTTTTACTACATCTACTGAATCATGCTTAGCTGATCCTTTAGTTGAGAATGTCATTAATGCTACTTTTGGTTCTATTCCTGCTACTGATCTAGCTGTTTCAGCTGCACCCATAGCAATATCAGCTAATTGTTGAGAGTTAGGTTCTGGTATTACTGCACAGTCACCAAATACTAAGATATTTCCATACTCTTCAATTTTATCTTTTAATTCCATAATGAATACAGATGATACTGTTTTCATTCCTGCTTTAGGTCCTATTACTTGGAATCCAGCTCTTAGTACGTTTGCTGTAGGTGAATCTGATCCAGATACCATTCCATCTGCATCTCCTAAAGCTACCATCATAGCACCAAAGAAGTTAACATCTGTAGTTAAGATTTCTTTAGCTTTTTCTGCTGTCATTCCTTTCTTAGCTCTTCTTTCTACTAATCTTGCTACATAAGCATCCATTTTTTCAAAATTATTAGGATCTATTATAACAGTTCCCTCTAAGTTAACTCCTACTTTTGTTGCTTCTGCATTTAAAGCTTCTACATTTCCTACTAATACAACTTTAGCTAATTCCTCTTTTACGATTTTTTCAGCTGCCTTTAATACTCTCTCGTCTGTTGCTTCAGGTAAAACGATAGTCTTTTGTGCAATTTTAGCCTTTCCTTTTATTTGATTAATGATTCCCATTAGTCATCCTCCCGATCTATATAATATGAAACATATATTAACATATTTTACTCTAGTTGTACATATGGTTTTTGTTTTCTTACAACCGGTCAGAGCTTTGTGTTTCATTTACAAACTTTTGTTTCCATAAGCAAGTTTTTAACGTGTTTTTCCTCTAACGTAACTATTATATTATTTTTACGTTTATTTTGAAAGCTTTTTTTGATTTATTTTTATCCAAATTTAAATTTTATTCAAAAATAGCATCTATATACTCTTTAGAATTGAATTCACGGAGGTCTTCTATTCCCTCTCCTACACCAATAAATTTAATTGGTTTTTTCAATTCCTCAGAGATAGCAAAGACTATTCCTCCCTTAGCTGTCCCATCTAATTTAGTTACTACAAATCCACTTAATTTAGTTACTTCATTGAAGACTTTAGCCTGATTTAATCCATTTTGACCAGTGGTCCCATCTATTACCAATAAACTTTCATAGGCTGTCTCTCCTACATGTTTTTTTATAATAATATTTATTTTCTCTAATTCTTTCATAAGATTATTCTTATTATGTAACCTTCCCGCTGTATCTATTATTACTACATCAGCATTTCTATTTTCTCCTGCTTTTAGTGTATCGAATACCACTGCACCTGGATCACTTCCCTGCTGGTGTTTTATAATATCTGCACCTGCTCTATCTGCCCATTCTTCTAATTGCTCAATAGCTGCTGCTCTAAATGTATCTCCTGCACCTATCACTACTTTTTTACCTTCTTTTACAAATTTAGCAGCGAGTTTCCCAATGGTAGTCGTTTTTCCTACTCCATTTACTCCTACGACTAAGACTACATTCATCCCAGGTTTATCTACTTTTAATTCAGTTCCTTCAGCGATCAAGAAACCTTCCATTACATCTTTTAAAACTTCATAGACCAAATTAGGGTCTTTAATTTCTCTTTTTCTAATTTCTTTTTCCAATTCTCCTACTATTTTTAGAGTCATGTTCATGCCTATGTCTGACTGGATCAATAAATCCTCTAACTCTTCATACATATCCTCATCTATAACACTTCTACCGGCAAAAAGTGTTTTCATCTTTCCAAACAACCCTTCTCTAGTTTTTACAAGTCTTTCTTTTAAAGATTTAAAAAATCCTCTTTTTTTAGAACTTTCGTCTTTCTTTTTCAACTCTTCATCTTTTTTTCTTTTAGATTCCTCTTCTGATTCTTTTTCTGCTCTATCTTTTTCTAATTTTAACTTTTCTAATTCCGCTCTTTCTTGTTCTTCTTTAATTTTTAATTTTTCAAGTTTTTCTTTTTCTAATTCCTCTTTAATTCTTAATGCCTCTAATTCTTTTCTTTTCGCCTCTTCTTCAGCTTTTAATCTATCATTTTCTTCTTCTAGTTTTTTTCTTTCTAGCTCTTCATTTTTAACTCTTAATTCTTCTTCTCTTTCTAATTCAATCCTTTGAACTTCTTTTTGATTTTCTAATACCTCTAATTTCTTTCTTTCATCTTCCTCTTTAATTTTTAGTTCTTTTTTCTCTTCCTCTTCTTTTATTTTTAACTTTTCATTTTCAATTTTCAATTTTTCTTCAGCTTCAATCTTCTTCTTCCCAAACCCAAATAATTTTTTTAACATTTTTCTCCTCCTAGCATTTTATTGATTCTATATCAAATATTAACATATTTATTTTTTTTTGTCATAAAACCAAGCTTAATTTCTTTTATATCACCAATTATCAACGACAAACCTTTTTTTGACACAGAGTACACCCATTTAAAATCTAACTCTTCCTTCTTATGGTTTCTCTTCAAAAAAGAAACTATGGCTATAATAGTTAGCGATTTTTCTAAGCAAAGTTTATAGTCGTTGAGCTTCAGCAGTATCGTTTCTACAATGACGATTCCATCTTTAGAATCTGACTTTCTCTGCGTATCTCCGTGTCCAAGATTTTCTTTTTTCTCTTTGGTTAGAACCTTTATAAAGAGGGACATCTATCCAAAAGCCTTCTTTAACCTCTCCAATCCATCCTCTAACATATATCTAGGACAAGCTATATTCATCCTTGCAAATCCTTCACCCATAAAAGCCTCACCCATTGTTAAAGCTAACCCACCATCTTCTACTAATTTTTCTTTTAACTTTTCACCTTCAACTCCAAATTTCCTTAAATCTAGCCAGAGTAGATAAGTAGCTTCGGGTTTTTCTACTTTAATTTCAGGAATATTTTTATCTATGTACTCTATAGCAAACTCTATGTTTCCTCTCAAATGTTCTAAGAGTTCTTCCAACCATTCCTCTCCTTTATTATAGGCAGATATTACCATTTCCATACAAAAACTATTAGGTTCATGAACTCCTATTAAGATAAGTTCGTCTATAAAACATTTTTTAGTTTCTATTGTAGGAAAAACTACAAATGAACTTTGAATTCCAGCCAAATTAAAGGTTTTAGTGCAAGAAAAACAAGTATATACAAGACTTTCTACTTCTTTCCCCAGACTTGCTATGGAAATATGTTTTCCGTTTAAGATCAGATCACTATGAATCTCATCGGAAATAATCTTAATTTCGTATTTTACACAAATTTCTGCAATTTTTGATAATTCTTCCCTAGTCCAAACTCTTCCACTAGGGTTATGAGGATTACATAATATAAATACTTTAGAAGTCTTTACCTTCTCCTCAAAATCTATAAAATCGATCTCATATCTTCCGTCTTTTTTCACCAATTCATTTATAATTAGTTTTCTACCATTATCATTAATCTGTTTTATAAACTGTGGATAACTTGGAGACTGTACCATTATTTTATCACCTTTATTGGTTAAAGTCTTAATCAATAGGTTTAGACTAGTTACCACTGTAGGAGAATGAGCAATTTTATCAAAAGATAAAATATATTCATGTCTTTTTTCTACCCAATTTACCAAACTACCAATATATCTTTCATTTTCCATGGTATAACCAAATATTTTTTGATCAGCTTTATTTTTTAAAGCTTCGACTACCACATTAGTAGTCTCTATATCCATATCTGCCACCCACATAGGTAGTATATCTTTCTTTCCAAAAAATTTCTTTCTTCCATCCCATTTTCTTGAATTATTTTTACTTCTATCTATTTTTTTATTAAAATCAATCATCTTCATTCCTCTCTGTTTTTCTTAATATTATACTTCAGTCATTTCCAAAAAGATACAAAAATTATATTTAAATTCCTAATATTTTATCAATTATTCTGAGCAATACAGTTTTTTTATGGCATAATATCTATATTAGAACATTTTATTTTAGACAACATATATTTTCCTACCAAAAATTTTTAGAGAGTTCTAAAAAAGGAGATAAGCTATGAGTAAACATTTAGATCTAACTCAAGGAGATATCGGAAGTCTTATAAAAAAAATAGCTATTCCTTCTAGTATTGGATTCTTATTCAATACTTTATTTAACATCGTAGATACTCTTTACGCTAGTTATATAAGTTCTGATGCAGTTTCAGGCCTCACCCTTTCATTCCCACTTTTTTTTATCCTGATATCTATCGGATCTGGAATGGGAACCGGTACTACAGCTCTCATCTCCAACCTTTTAGGAGAAAAGAATACAAAAAATGCCCGAGAGATATCTGAAGACTCCATAAGTCTCGGACTTATTCTAAGTTTTTTTGTTATATTTTTAGGTTTTTTTCTTACAGGTACTATATTTGAACTTTTAAACGCTCCTACAGAAACTACAATTTATGGAGTTCAATACATCCATATAATTATAGGAGGGAGTATATTCTTTATTCTAAATAGTTCCTTCAACGCTATTCTTTCTGCCCAAGGGGATACCAAACCATATAGAAATTTTCTTATGATTGGGTTTTTCTTGAATTTAATCTTAGATCCCCTATTTATATTAATCTTTGATATGGGTATCGCAGGCCTTGCTTTAGCTACAGTTTTTATCCAAGTAATAGGATCTTTTTATCTCTTAAAAAAAGTTTTAAGATCTCCCTTATTTTTAGAAACAAAACTACATCTTAAAAAACCTAATTTCTACCACTATCTAGAAATTTTAAAACAAGGATTCCCTGCTAGTCTGAATATGATGAGTATGGCTTTAGGAGTTTTTGTGATCAATTATTTTGTTTTAGATGTAGGTGGTAGCTCTGCAGTGGCAGGATATGGTATTTCCATGAGAATTGAACAAATAGCTCTTCTTCCTACTATTGGTTTAAATATTGCAATTTTAAGTATTACTGGACAAAACTTTGGTGCTAAAAATTTTGATAGAATAAAAAAAGTTTATAAATTAGGTCTTATCTATGGCCTGATCATAATGACTACTGCTATGTTTATTGTATTTCCATTTTCTAAATATTTTTTAAGATTATTTACGAATGATTTAGAAGTTATAAAATATGGAGTTACTTATTTAAATATAGAAACTTTTGCCTTTAACTCCTACGTTTTTTTAAATATTTCTGTGGCTATTCTTCAGGGCTTAAAAAAACCAAATTTTGTTATTTTTATAGGAATCTATCGTCAATTTTTATTTCCCTTATTGTTATTTCCCGTTTTAATAAAAAATTTTCCAAATCCAATATACGGTGTTTGGGTAGGTATCCTTATGGTAAATTGGAGTGCCGTTATTATACTTGTTTCCTATACTATATATATGTTAAAAACCTATGAAAAAGATACTTACTAGTATCTTTTTCATAGGTTTTTTTATCTAGCATTTTTTTGTCATTATTCCTAAAATCACTTTATCAGTTCCATTCATTCCTATTTGAGATAATATTCCTATATTTTTTATGGTTTTTTCTATATTTTCTCCTACTATTCCGTCACCATTAGATAATACTTTTTTGGCTTTTGAAAGATGCAAAGAATCAAATGCTGCATAAATTCCACTGGCAATTTTTAGAGCACAAGAGGCCTTGGCTCCATCACAAATCATCCCCGAAATGTTTCCTAAAGTATTAGTTATTGAGTCAGCTACCACTTCTAAATCTTCTCCCATTACGAACGCTAAACCTCCGCCTGCTGCTGCTGATGCACATATAGCTCCACAATAAGCTGACAATCTACCTACATTTGTTTTAATATGAATGCAAGTTAAGTGAGAAAAAGCTAAACC
>NZ_JBATVM010000238.1:0-6566 GCF_049671765.1 Psychrilyobacter sp. | reverse complement strand
TTAGTTTTTATCTTAATTATTTTGCTTCAAAATGTCTTTCTAATAAACCTTTGAATGCTTTTCCATGTCTAGCTTCATCTTTAGCCATCTCATGTACTGTATCATGAATTGCATCTAATCCTAATTTCTTAGCTCTTTTTGCAATTTCAAATTTACCAGATGTAGCTCCGTATTCTGCTGCTACTCTTAATCTTAAGTTTTCTTCTGTTGAATTAGTTACTACTTCTCCTAATAATTCAGCAAATTTAGCTGCATGTTCTGCTTCTTCAAATGCAATTCTCTTGTATGCTTCCGCTACTTCAGGATATCCTTCTCTATCTGCAACTCTTGACATTGCTAAGTACATTCCAACTTCTGTACATTCTCCAGCAAAGTTAGCTTTTAGTCCTTCGATGATCTCTGTATCTCCACAAGCTAATCCTTCTCCTAACTTATGTTCAGTTGCCCACTCTTCAGTTGCACTTTCATCATAAGCTACAAATTTATCTTTTCCTGCCTTGCATACTGGACAGACTTCAACATTTGCATCTAATATTTCCCCACATACTGTACATCTTACTTTTGTCATTTAATTCACTCCTTTATATAGTCTTTTATTTAATTTTCAAATTTGTATCGGTTACAAAATTATAATAACAATTTTATAAAATAAAGTCAAGTATTTTTTAATATATAATTTGATTTTAACAAGATTAAGATTCTTTCATCTTAAAGTCAAAAATTTATTAAATAAATTAGTAAAAAATGCAGAAAATAAATAAAAGACCTCCTATCTGTAATAATCACACAGCTAGGAGGTCTTTTATTCTAAGGAAAGAAAGAAATGAAAAACTATTATTTTCATTTGCTTATAATTATCAGACGTCACTTATGTAAAAAAAGTTTAAATTTTTTTTATTTTCTTGACAAACTGTTTTTTATGAAGTATCCTTTAGCAAATAAAAAAATTCAAAGGAGACAAAGCCATGATTAGAAGATTTATATCCTCCCAAAATTCTAAATGCTATAAAAAATATTATATATGCTTTTTGAATTTTTGATGTAAATCTATATCTGCAACAACACTTTAATTTTGTTAATTTTAAAGCCGTAGATGGAATATATCTAGGGCTTTTTTTATTTACCCAAAAGGAGGACACACAATGAAAGAATTAGAAATGAATGACAAAAAACTTTGGGAAGCTATCCAAAAAGAGGAAGAACGTCAAGAATATGGTTTAGAGCTTATAGCTTCTGAAAATTTTGTATCAAAAGCTGTAATGGAAGCTGCAGGAAGTGTAATGACAAATAAATATGCTGAAGGATATTCTGGAAAAAGATACTATGGAGGTTGCCAATTTGTAGATATAGCAGAAAATCTAGCTATTGAAAGAGCGGGCAAACTATTTGGAGTAAAATATGTAAATGTACAAGCACACTCAGGGTCCCAGGCAAATATGGCAGTATATAGAGCATTGATAAATTCTGGAGATACTATTTTGGGAATGAAATTAGATCATGGAGGTCACTTGACTCATGGTAAAAATGTCAATTTTTCAGGGCAGGATTATAACGTTTATTCTTATGGAGTAGACCGTGATTCAGAAATGATAGATTATAAAAAAGTAGAAGAAATAGCTCTAGAAGTAAAGCCTCGTATAATTGTTGCAGGAGCTAGTGCATACTCTCGTACCATTGATTTTAAAAGATTCAGAGAAATTGCTGATATGGTAGGAGCTTACCTTATGGTAGATATGGCACATATCGCAGGTCTTGTAGCTGCAGGAGAGCATCCATCTCCTATCCCATATGCCCATGTTGTTACTACGACTACTCATAAAACTTTAAGAGGTCCTAGAGGAGGAATGATCCTTACCAACGATGAAGAAATGATAAAAAAAATTAACAAAGTGATCTTCCCTGGAATTCAAGGTGGTCCTCTTATGCATATTATTGCTGCAAAAGCTACGGCATTTAACGAAGCCCTAGATGTGAAATTCAAAAAATACCAAAAACAAGTAATAAGAAATGCTCATATTTTATCTGAAGAATTAAAAAAAGGTGGTTTAAGAATCGTCAGTGGTGGAACTGATAACCATATGATATTAGTTGATCTTACTAATAAAAATCTTACTGGAAAAGAAGCTGAAAAGATCCTTGAAGAAGCAAACATTACAGTAAATAAAAACGGTATTCCCTACGATACTAAAAGTCCATTTGTAACTAGTGGTATCAGAATAGGAACCCCTGCCCTTACGACTAGAGGAATGAAAGAAGAAGAGATGAAAGAAGTCTCTACTTTAATTCTAAAAGCTTTAGATAACGGCAATTCTCCTAAAATATTAAAAACTATAAAAAATGAGGTTGCAGAACTCTGTAAAAATTTCCCTCTATATAGAAACTAATCATTTGTAACTTCAAATGAAGGAAGATAACAATAAAAATAAAATATATTAATTAAAACAAAATTAAGAAATAGGAGTGAAATAAAATTATGTTTAGATTCTATAATTTTGACGGAGTATAACAACTTAGCAGACCTCCTCCTCAATTATTACAATATAAATTTTAATAAAATAATTATTGTTTAATAACAGGAGGAATAAAATGAATATAATAGATGAAAAAGAACAATTTGAAAGGTATCTTTTAGACCAAGAGAAAGAGTTTAGAGGTTGGAGTTTTAATTATTTAACACGTCATAACCGAATGAAGGAATTTCCACTAAGCTGGAACTATTATAATGAAATAGTTGATTATTATAGCCATGCAAACTCTCTTTTAGATATGGGAACTGGTGGTGGTGAATTCTTATCTTCATTAACTTTTCTGCCAAAAGATACATGTGCTACCGAAGGTTATAAACCAAATATTAAAGAAGCCAAGAAACGACTTGAACCTCTAGGAATAAATGTTTTTTCTGTAGAAGAAGATACTGCACTTCCTATATCTTCAGAAAGGTTTGATCTGATAATCAACCGACACGAATCTTTCTCCTCTCTTGAAATCATGAGAATTTTAAAACCAAAAGGGTATTTTATAACTCAGCAGGTTGGAGGATTAAATGATATTGACTTGAACTTACTTTTAGGAGCAAATTCAAATCAATATGAAGATTGGAATTTAGATAAAGCGTCTGAAAGCCTTAGATCATGTGGTTTAGAATTGAAAAAACTAAAAGAAGATAAAGTAAAAACAAGATTTTATGATATCGGTGCAATAGTTTATTATCTAAAAGCAATCCCTTGGCAGATTCCAGATTTTAGTGTCAAAAAATATTATAAAGAACTATTTAATATACATAAATTCATTCGAAAACAAGGATATATAGATCTTATTTGTCATCGTTTCTTTATAATTGCTCAAAAAGGTAAAAAAAAATAAGAGGTGATAATAAAAATTTAGTAAAAAGAATTGTTATCAATAAAGAAGCTAACTTATAAAAATTAACATTTCTATAATTCCTATATTAATTTTAAATTATTACTTTATTCCTTTAAATAATTTTTTAAGGTCATCTAAATATATGATACAATTTAAATAATTAATTTGGCTAAAAGCCATAAAGGGGTGATTTATGAACAAAAGAATATCCACTATGTCTATATTTGTTGAAAATAGAGATAGTATAGCTAGTATTAATAAAATCTTAATGGAGTTTTCGAAAATTATAATCTCTAGAATGGGGATTCCCTACAGAGAAGCAGGTATTTCTGTTATTGTATTGATTTTAGAAACAGATAATGATAGAATAGGGTCATTATCAGGTAAAATAGGGAACCTTAAAGGTGTGTCTGTAAAGACTGCTACTAAGAAATAACCTAATTTATCCTAATTACAAGGAAATTTATTAAATTTCTAAGTAAAAGGGAGATGGTAGAAGATCATTTTTTTATTTTAGATCGTATGGTTTTCATATCAATCTTCAAATTATTAAATTTTGGAGGTATCAAATGAGTAACTTAACATGGAAAGAAGAGATTAAAAAGGAAAGTTTTATCAATTCTGATTTAATCGAATCTTTATTACTAACTAACCCTACAGATGAAGATTTTTATAGGGTTATGGAAAAGGCAAAAAAAGGTGAAAGACTTAGTTTAGAAGAAACAACTGTTCTTTTAAATACTGAAGATCAAAATAAGATCGATGAGATGTTTGCATTAGCAAAACATATCAAAGAGGATGTTTATGGAAATAGAGTAGTATTATTTGCTCCTCTATATCTAGGAAATAAATGTACTAACTCATGTACATACTGTGGATTCAATGTTCAAAATGACCAAATGTCTAGAAAGACATTATCTATGGATGAAATTGAACAAGAGATAGAAGCACTTGTAGACGAAGGACACAAGAGAATTATTCAGGTATATGGTACTCATCCTGACTATTCAGCCGAATATATCAAAGAAACTGTAGAAAAAACTTATTCTGTAAAAAAAGGTAACGGAGAGATCAGACGTGTCAATATAAACGCAGCTCCTCAAACTATTGAAGATTTTAAAATTATAAAAGATTCAGGAATCGGAACATATCAAATTTTTCAAGAAACATACCATGAGCCATCTTATGCAATGGTTCATCCAAGAGGAGAAAAATCTAACTTTAAGTGGCGACTATTTGGTCTATCACGTGCTATGGAAGCAGGAATAGATGATGTAGGCATTGGAGCTTTATTTGGTATCTATAAATGGAAATTTGAAGTTTTAGGATTGATGCAACATGTAGAACATTTAGAAGATAACTTTGGTGTAGGACCCCATACAATTTCGTTTCCTAGATTAAATGAAGCTTCTGGAGTTAACCATAATGATAAATATCTAATCAATGATATGGAATTAAAAAGAATCATAGCAATCTTAAGATTGGCCGTTCCTTATGCCGGGCTTATTCTTACAGCTCGTGAAAATCCTGAATTAAGACGTGAATGTATGGAACTTGGAGTATCCCAAATCGATGCTGGTACTCAGATTGAGTTACAAGGATACACTAAAAAGAAAAAGAAATCTCAGCAAGATTTAGATAATGAACAATTTAAGATAGGAGATTCTAGAGATCTAGATGATATATTGAGAGAACTTATGGAAAACGGATTCACTCCTTCATTTTGTACAGCCTGTTATAGACTTGGCCGTACTGGAGAACACTTTATGGAATTTTCAAAACCTGGGTTTATCCATAATTTCTGTACTCCTAATGCCGTCTTAACATTAGCGGAATATCTTGAAGATTATGCCAGTGAAGAGACTAAAAAAGTAGGATATGATTTAATCAATAATAGCACTGTTACATCTAGACTAAGTGAAGAAACTAAGGCTTCTCTTAAGGTCAAATTAGAAGCAATAAAAAATAGCAAGAGAGATCTGTACTATTAAATAAAAAAAAAGCGTAGAATATTCTGCGCTTTTTTCTTATTCTTTCTTATTTTTTACCTCTGTTGCTATTATAACCCATGGAGTAGCACTAGCTCCCCATGCTACACCTGCTCCTAAAAATGCATGCCCAGATATATTAGTTTTATCCACTTCTATACTATAAGTAATCCCATTTTTCTCAAGAAAAAGTATTCCGTCTTTTTTATAATAAGTAATTTTTTCTTCCCTCTCTTTAGCGTAAGCTGTTAATTCAAATATTAATTCTTCATCTGTTTTCGGTTTATACTCTACATAAATTTTAAAACCTTTATCAAAATAGTGAAGAATGCTTTTTTTTAAGTATTTCATATAAGGTTCTAATTTTACTTCTTTATTTTCTACCACTTTTTATTCCCCCAGTAATTTTATTTTTTATAAGCTATCAGTTATACTATATTTATACCATATAACTAAAAAAATATAAAATTATAATTGAAAAATAAAATATGAAAAAATAAGAATAATAAATTTAGAAAAACACTCTTCTTCTTTATAAATAGAATGAGGATAAGAGAATTATTCTATGAGTGTGATATAATATATACATTATAAAAAACTATTATTGGAGGTAAAAAATGAGAATACTCAGAAAATTTATTTCAGAAAATATAAATTTAGAAGACAAAAAAACATATAAAAGAATAGCTTCTAGAGGTATTATATTAGATGGTGAAAACATCTTGTTACTCTACACTAAAAGATATGATGACTATAGCTTTCCTGGAGGAGGAGTCGACCAAGGTGAAGATCTAATTGAAGGAGTAAAAAGAGAGATCAATGAGGAGACAGGAGCTAAGAATATAGAGATTTTAGGTGAATATGGTGTCTACGATGAAATAAAACCCATCTATAAAAAAGATTATGACTACATCAATATGATCTCATATTTTTTCCTCTGTGGTATCCATAAGGAATTAGGAAAAACTAATTTAGAAGATTATGAGATAAATAATGGGATGGATGCTAGATGGGTAAATATCTATGAGGCTATTGCTCATAATAAAGAAGTTATTAAAAACCAGCCTAAAAATATTGGTCTTTATATAGATCGTGAATTATTTATGCTAGAATTAATAGCAAAAGAATTGGTAGAGAAAAACTAAGAAGCTTTGTCACCAATTATCATTAATCTACACGAAATAAAAAATAAAGTTTTGAAACAGACAATTTAAA
>NZ_JBATVM010000237.1:0-2759 GCF_049671765.1 Psychrilyobacter sp. | reverse complement strand
GGAGATATAAAATTATTTTATGTTCTATCATTCTTATTAGGTATTTCTTTTGGATTTTCTGGAGCTTGGGGAGCATATTATACAGAGTTATTCCCACAAAAATTCCGTTCTTTATCAGCTGGAATATCATTTAATGGTGGAAGAATAGTCTCAACATTTGCATTACCTATGATAGCAGGAGTAGCTGCAACAGCTTGGGGAATGAAAGGAGTTTTTACAATAGTTATGGTAGTAGCAATAATAGGAGCGGTAATTTGGTTCTTTCTCCCTGAAACTCTTGTAAAAAATAAAAATAAATAAATATGTCTAAATGAAAATTTAAAATAAAAGGAGAAAAAATATGAGCAAATATCAAAATGCAAAAAAAATAGTAAGGAATTATTTTGATGCTATGGAAAACGCAACGACTGAAACTGTTGTATCGGTATTAAAAGAACATACAGGGAAAGACTACAACTGGAAAGGAGTGTATCCTTTTAGAGAGCAAACTTCTATAGAATCAGTAGCTGAAAAATTCTGGATTCCACTAAAAAATTCATTGACTAGGATGCAGAGAAGGCAAGATATATTCATCGGAGGAACCAACGAAATAAGTGGTGAAGAATGGGTGATGTCAATGGGTCATTTCATGGGATTATTTGATAAAGAATGGTTAGGAATTAGGCCCACTGGAAAGATGATCAGTTTACGTTATGCTGAATTTAGTTGTGTAGAAGAAGGAAAAATAACTAAAACAGGTATATTTATTGATATAATTGGGTTTATGCAACAAGCAGGGGTCAATCCAATGCCTCCTTCTACAGGACAATATTTTATCTACCCAGGACCACGAAATCACAATGGACTTTTATTTGAAGATGCTCCTAAGCAAGATGGAATAGATACTCTTGCATTAGTTAATAAAATGGTAAATGATTTAACTGAATTAAATGAAAGTGGAGCTATGGGATGTCCTCCTGAAGTATTAGCAAAATCATGGTCTGAAGATATGATTTGGTATGGACCAGCAGGAATCGGAGCTAGTTATACTATTCCTAGATATCAAACACAACATCAACTTCCATTTAGAAATAACTTAACTGACAAGAAATTTAATGGACACGTTTGTAGATTTGCAGAAGGAGATTTTGCATGTTTCTTCGGTTGGCCTAACCTTTCAAATACTCCACTTGGAGGATTTTTAGGAATGCCTGGAGGAACTAATGCTGATATGCAAGTTGTAGATGTATATTGTAGAAATGGGGATAAACTTACTGAAAACTGGGTATTGATTGACTTACCGTATTGGTTAAAACAACAAGGATTAGATATTTTTGAAAGAACTCAACAAATAATGAATCCTAACCTATAATCTAAATAAAATAGGCTGACTTAGTGTCAGCCTATTTTATACTTATAATAAAGGAGGGAAAGAATGTCGCAAATTGATTTTATGATTGTTATATTTTATATGATTGGTATGATATTTATTGGTTATAAATTGGGGAAGAAAAATGAAACACAAGAAGATTATTTTTTGGCAGGAAGATCTATGCCATGGTTTCCTGTAGGATTATCAGTAGCTGCTACAATGATAAGTGCAAATGGTTTTGTAGGAGGACCCGGATGGGCATATAGTAGTGGAATCGGACCTTTTATGGTTAATATTACTGTTCCATTAGCTATAATGGCAGCTCTTTATACATTTATTCCTGTATTTTATAATCTTAAATTAACATCTGTATATGAATATATGGAGAAAAGATTAGGAGTTTATAGTAGAACTTTGACTGTGTTTGGATTTTTAATTAACTCTTTAATCCAAGTGAGTTCTATGGTTTATATTCCTGCTCTTATAATAAATAAATTTACTGATTTTGATATAAAAATAAGCGTAATAATAATAGTCGTTGTAGCTATAATTTATACTCTTTTAGGAGGAATAAAGGCGGTTATATGGACTGATGCAACTCAAATGGGAATATTATGGGGTGGTTTGATATTTGCATTTATCTTTATACTAAAAGCAACAGGTTTATCTATAGGGGAAACTTTTGTAATGGCAAGGGAAGCTGGGAAACTTCAAGCTATTGATTTTAGTTTTAATATAAGTTCTACAAATGGATTTTGGGCATCTCTTATAGGTGGGTTTATCATGTGGCTTCGGTATTTTGGATTAGATCAAGGACAGGTACAAAGGATCCTTACATCAAAATCATATAAAGGGGTAAAAAATTCATTTCTTGTAAGTGCGATTATCATGAATATAGTATATTTATCTTTTATGATACTAGGGGTAATGCTTTTTATTTATTATAAAGGAGCAAGTTTTAGTTCCTCTAACGATATAATGATAGATTTTTTATCCAATCATCTTCCTGTAGGAGTCGTAGGATTAATTATATCTGGGATATTTGCAGCGGCCATGTCTAGTATAGATTCTTTGCTTAATTCAATGACAACAGTTTACACAAAGGATATCCACGAAAGATTTATTTCTACTAAAGCAGATGTTACTTCACTAAAAAATACAATGATTATTTCTGTTGTTTTTGGTATACTTATAGTATTGTTTACATTAATAGGATTTTCAGGAACAATGAAATCTGTATTAGATGTTATTGGGAAATATATATCCTATATTTCTGGACCCATGTGTGGTGCATTTTTTCTAGCAATGTTTACAGTGAAAAGTAATGATAAAAGTGTTTCTATTGGTATAATAATTGGTATGGTTGTTACATTTTTAATAAGTCAACAAATAAATATTAGTTGGATAT
>NZ_JBATVM010000236.1:0-26419 GCF_049671765.1 Psychrilyobacter sp. | reverse complement strand
CCTCTATACCTTTACTCCTACAATGAAAATGTTATTATTATTTGCTAATTTTATACACTCTTCTTTATCTAAAAATAACATCTTATCAGCTTCTGCAACTATTCCTCTTCCACCAATAGATATTATTTTTTTTATGGTATCTAAACCAATTGCTGGTATATCTACTCTCATATCTTGTTGAGGTCTAGCCATCTTAACCAATATACAATTATTTCCTGCATACTCATAGGCTCTTTCAATAGTCTTGTCAGTTCCCTCAATTCCCTCTAGAGTAATGATCGAACCATCTTTACATACCACACATTGGCCTGCATCTATAATAGACAGAGCACGTGCTCCTTCTATCCCTATTTTTATAGTTTTATTTTCTTCACTATTAGGAATAGCTTTTGTATATGTATTTTCAGAAAACATCATATCTTTCATAAGGTGGTTTTGAGGTAAAACTTTTATACCATTTAATCTAAATAGAGAAATCAAACCAAATAATAAAGTTTCATCTTTTTTATCTGGCATTTTTTTTAGGAGTTCCTCTCCTACTTCATCTAATTTGAGATCATTAAATAGTAATTTTTTTTCAACTTTTCCTAGCATGACCATCTTTTCAATATTATTAGTCAATAGATATAGAATAATTTTCTTCATCTCTCCTATATTCATTTCTAAATAATTGTCATGAGTTTTTACCTTCTCAGATACAGTATCAAATAGCCCTATTGGATATGGATCTATTCCATATTCTTTAGCCGATTCTAAAAATTTTACTGGAAGGTCTCCATTCCCAACAATAATAGCTATTTTCTCCATTATTTGATAATCCCCCTACTACTATTTTTAACAAAATTTAAAAAGTTTTTTACATGCTCATTTTCTCCATATGTTTCCTCTATCTCAGATAAAGCATCTTTGAGTAACATCTTAGATCTAAATACCAATCTATATACTTTTTTTAATACAGAAAGATCTTCCTTTGAAAACCCTCTTCTTGAAAGGCCTATACTGTTTAATCCACGTGCAACTGCACGAGATCCCTCAGCTAAAACATACGGTGGTACATCTTGAATTATAAGAGATCCCCCTCCAGTCATACTGTGAGCCCCTATATTACAAAATTGATGTACAGGTGTTAAACCACCTATAATTGCAAAATCTCCAACAGTTACATGACCTGCTAAGGTTACGTTGTTAGCTAAAATACAATTATCTCCTATGATTACATCATGGGCTACATGGACATAGACCATAAGTAGATTATTATTTCCTACCACTGTTTCCCACTTATCATCTGTTCCTCTATGGATAGTTACAAATTCCCTTATTTTGTTGTTATCGCCTATTATGGTTCTAGTAGGCTCCCCTTTATATTTAAGGTCTTGAGATTCCTTTCCTATTGAAGCGTATGAGTATATCTTATTATTCTTTCCTATTATAGTAATTCCGTCTATCACGACATGGGATTCAATTATGGTGTTATCTCCTATTACTACTTCGCTACCAATGATACTATAGGGACCTACTTCTACACCTTTACCAAATATAGCTCCTTCCCCAATGATTGCGGTTTTATGTATGTTAGCCATGACTTCCTCCTACTTTTTCATGATAGCAAACATTAGATCTGCTGTAGCTACTATCTCTCCATCTACTTTTGCTACCCCTCTACCTTTTACTATAGATCTCTTAGCTTTTATTACTTCTACTTCATATACCAATCTATCTCCAGGTACTACAGGTTTTTTAAATTTTGCACTTTCAATTGAAGCAAAAAGAGGTGTTATAGGTTCATCATCTGCATTCACTAATAGTCCAAGTGCTTGAGCCATTCCTTCTACTATTAATACTCCTGGCATAATTGGAAAATCAGGAAAATGTCCATTAAAAAATTCCTCATTTACAGTTACATTTTTGTATGCTTCTAAAGTAGTTTCAGTTATTTTTGTGACTCTATCTACTAATAAAAAAGGGTATCTATGTGGTATTCTTTTTTTTATTTCAGCTATATTCATCATTTTTTAATCACTCCTAGTTATTTATCTTTTTTTTTAGAAAAGTGTTGTTTAGTTAATAATTTAGCAAATTCTATATCCAATGCATGTCCTGCTTTTATAGCTATAATATGACCTTTTATAGGCCTATTAATCACTTTTAAATCTCCTATTATGTCCAAAATTTTATGCCTTACAAATTCATCTTCAAATCTAAGTCCACTAGGGTTATTTATACCATCTTTGTTAATTACTATGGCATTATCCAAAGTTCCCCCTAGAGCTAAGTTATTTTTTCTAAGATATTCTATCTCATAGTCAAATCCAAATGTTCTAGCTGGAGCTATCTCCTCCAAATAATTTACTTTATTTAGATCTATCTCAAGCATTTGTGTTTTTAAAAATGTATGATCAAATTTTATTGTATAAGTTATTTTAAAACCATCGTATGGCAATGCTACAATGTGTTTGTCGCCTTTAGTCAGGTATATTGGCTCTGTTATTACTAATTCCTCTATATAAAAATTTAAGTCACAAGTGCCTGTATCTCTTATTAATTCACCAAATATTTTAGCGCTCCCATCTCCAATAGGCAATTCATTCCCATCGATCTCTACCATTAAATCTGTTATTTCAAATATGGCTAGTGTAGATAAAAAGTGTTCAATAGTATGAATTTTAGCATCATATTTATTTTTTAAATTTGTTCCCCGAGTAAGGTCGAAAGTATTTTCTAAATTCATTATTACTTCATTTTCACCCTCTTTTAAATCCACTCTTTTAAATATAATACCAGTTTTTTCTGTAACTGGTATTAATTTTATCTTTATTAGTTCCCCCTTATGAAGACCTATTCCCTCATAGGTTATCTCTTTCGCAACGGTTTTTCTTCTCATATTTTCTCTCCTTAACCCTCACTCACTTATCGGCTCTTTATCTCTTCATATCATAAAAATATACTTTGTTTCTCCCTGTGAGGATCTACATTTAAAATAAAATTTTAATTGCCCATGATTTTAATACTCATAGAATTACATAAAAAGAAGAGTTTCTTACTCTTTTATCAAAAACTTTTCAGCTAAGACTAATGGCAGTTTTTTATCCCCATCTCTAAATCTAATTACAATTCTTTTCCCAACTTCTACATCCTTTATAATCCCTGTACCAAACTTTTTATGAGTTACTTTCTCACCTATTTTAAATGGTGATTTTTCATCTACCTTAAAGTCTGCTTTTGTGATTAAATTTAAACCACCCAATTTACTTTCCTTCTTTTTAGGAGCAATTTTTGCTTTATTTACATAGTCTATATATTTTTCATCTATTTCCTTTAAAAATCTAGATGGATCTCTCATATATGAAATTCTTCCATATACCATCCTTTCGGATGCATGGGAGATATGTAATTTTTCCTCAGCACGAGTTATAGCTACGTAGCAAAGTCTCCTCTCTTCCTCTAAGTCATCATTTGAAAAGTCGGCTTTAGAACTTGGAAATAGTTCGTCTTCCATCCCTACTAGGAAAACTATTGGAAATTCTAATCCTTTTGAATTATGAATCGTCATCAGTTTTACATAATCTGTGTCTACATCTAACTCATCTGTAGCTGCTACTAGTGCCGTTTGCTCTAAAAATTCTCCTACACTTATAAATCCTTCATATTGTTCTGAGTTTTCCATCTCTTGTATAGAAGTTCTAAGTTCCCTTACATTGTCCATTCTAGCTTCAAATTTATCATCATAAGTAGACAAATAATTCATATAGTTAGTTCCATCTAAGATCATATCATATATCTCTGAGGCTGTTAAAAATTGACTTTCTTCAATTATATTTTTTAATAGTTCATATAATCTAAGTATTGTTACTTTTATAGCTGATCCTAATTTAGTTTCCTCTACCCTACCCATGGCTTCAAAGAATATTATTTCATTTTCATCAGCAAAGTCACTAATTTTTTCAATGGTTTTTGCTCCAATTTTTCTTTTTGGAACATTAATTATTCGAAATAAACTAACAGTATCTTTAGGATTATTTATCACTCTCATATATGAAAGTATGTCCTTTACTTCTACCCTTTGATAGAATTGCATTCCACCAAATATTTTATAACTAATCCTATGCCTTAAGAAAGCTTCCTCAAATACCCTTGACTGTGCATTAGTTCTGTATAAAACAGTATAATCCTTGTATGATCTACCGTTATTTTTTCCCTTTATAATTTCTTGCAATATATAATCCGCTTCTGCTCTTCCATCTGTTGCAGAAAATATCTCAATTAAATGACCTTTTTCTTTCTCAGTCCATAGGTTTTTACCTCTAGAAGTTGTATTTAGTTTAATAACACTATTAGCAGCTCCTAATATATTCTGAGTTGATCTATAATTTTGCTCTAATTTTACTACCATGGCACCCTTGTATTCCTTCTCGAAATCCAAGATATTTTTTATATTAGCTCCTCTAAATCCATATATACTTTGATCTTCATCTCCAACAACACATATGTTTTTATGTTTTTTAGCTATCTTTGTTATTATTTGATACTGAACATTATTGGTATCTTGGTACTCATCTACCATGACATATTCATATCTGCCTTGTATTTTTTCCAAAACTTCTGGATCATCCAATAACTTATTAGTGTTTATGAGTAGATCCGCAAAGTCCATAGCATTATTTTTAATAAGCTCTTCAGCATATTTTTCATATACCGCTGCTATGACTCTTGTGTCTGCGTTATAAACATCTTTAGACACATCCGCTGGCTCTTCTCCATCTTCCTTATATTTAGATATTCTAGAAACTACAGATCCTGGTGTTAACTGTTTATTTGTTACTACCAGTTCCTTCATCAATCTACCTACTAATTTTTTCTGATCATCTGCATCATAGATATTAAAATTAGAATCATATCCTAATTTTGTAGCATATACCCTAAGTAGCCTAACTCCAAAAGAATGAAATGTGGATACCATAACTTTTTTAGCTTCTAAACCAATTAAGCTTTCCACCCTTTCTCTCATCTCTTTCGCGGCCTTATTCGTAAACGTTACAGCTAGTATTTTATATGGGCTAATATCTTTTTCTAACACCATATGAGCTATCCTATAAGTAACTGTTCTTGTTTTCCCACTTCCTGCTCCTGCTAAAATTAATAGCGGTCCATCTATTTTTTCCGCTGCTTTTCTCTGCTCATTATTCAATCCATTTAATATACTCATAAATTCACACCCTACACTCGTTTTTACACTCTTTTAAAGTATATCATATCTCTTTTTCTATTTCAATTTATCGTAAAATATACCTCTATAATTGTTCTATCCCTATTAATCTTTTATATAGTACAATCCATATGTATCGTCACATCTCCTACATCTTCAAATTTATTTAAGATGGAGTATTTTATATCATCAGATAGTTCATGTCCTTCATAAATAGTCATTTTCCCATCTAGTCTAATATGTAACGAAAGATATACTATATTTCCTGATGTTTTCATTCTTATATCATGTGCATTTTCTATATATCGAAATGAGTTCACATAGTCGTCTATTTCACCTATTAATTTTCTATCTTGTATATCCATTAAATTATTAGAAGTCTGAAAGATTATATGTAATCCCTCTTTACCTATTATCAATCCGACTACTATACTGAGTAGGAGGTCAAATATTGGATTTACATAGATCGATAATAATATTCCTATTAAAACTCCTATTGATGACAGCACGTCACTCTTATGTTCTCTGGCATCGGCTAAAACTGCATCATTTTTTATTCTCATTCCTATATTATATTTATATCTATACAGTACATATTTAATAACTATAGAAATAACTACAATAACTAATGTTATATTCTCTGGAATTAGACGTTCTGTTCCCCTAAAATAATCCAGTACATTCTCCATAATCAAACTATATGCAGTAATCACAAGTATCACACCGATTATATTCCCTGCTATACTTTCTAGTTTCCCATGCCCATATGGATGCTCTTCATCAGCAGGCTTATTCCCTAAATATATCCCTACTAAAACTACCACAGAACCTACTACATCTGAAACAGAATGAAATCCATCAGCTACCAAAGCCTTACTTTTTCCAAATATTCCAAAAAATATCTTTATTCCTGCTAGAAATATATTAATTACAATAGATAGAACAGTACTTTTTACTCCGTCTCTTTTCCTTTTTTCTCTAACTGTAAGACCGTCTATTTTATAGACGTTTCCAGACCATTCTTTAAAACCTGCTTTTTTAAAAAAAATAGTATTTTCTAAATATCTATCTAAATAAATTTCATCTATTCCCTTGGCAGATAGATAATTTTTAATAAACTCTATCAATCTCGTTCCAAAAGAACTATATCTCTTTTCCTCTTTGATAAATAGATCTTTTAAAATTTTATCTTTTCCCAATACAGCATACCCTATAATTTCTTCTTCTATTAAGATTATAAATACACTATCATCTAAATTCAATAGGATATCAGAATTCAAGTCTTTCAATTTTTCTGTAAATTTTTCTAAGGTTTTTCCTTTTAATATTCTATACATCTTTCCCTCCATTAAGAGTTGTTTTTATTTAATATATTATAATACAAATTTTATATTTACTCCAATTTATATTAAAAAGCCAATGGAAATCCCACTGGCTTTTTCTATATTTATTATATTTTTATTTAATAATAAGTGTCGTACATCGACCTTCGAAAACATTCCAACCACACGGTAACCAGTTAAAAAACTCAAACAAAGCTACCCCATAACACCCAAAACAACCAACTTAGTGCTGCTTCCTTCCAGATCTGACACGGTTCATCGGCATTTCGCCGTATAGGACTTTATTCTCAACATTTTCCAAAAGGACCTGCTATGACAGATTGATCCTTAGGTCGACTTCACCTCTACTAAAGCGGATTGTAGATTACAAGGCACCGCTAGCTCCCCAGTTAGTACGACAAAATGAGTATATCATGATTTTTACATTATTGCAAATTTTTCTCCCAAAATTCACTCTCTATTCTAAGGAAACTAAGCCTTTCTTATACCTTTTCTTTGTACTTTATTATAAATATTATAAACTTATTAAGTCATGAACCACATATATCAAATTTTGTTTGTTTATTTAAAACTTATATAGAAAAAGTCTTAATTTAATGATACAAACTTGTGCTGTTGTGTTATAATATTCTTATGAAACAGAGTAATAAAAAAAATATTTTGGAGGTGAAAAAAATGAAAAAAACTAATTCAAATTTTTTTAATTTATTAAAAAAATATTTCATGCAAAGAGATTTATTTTAAACAGTTTACATCCATAAAAATTTAGTTATATAGGAGATGATGTTGATAAAAATACAAATTTTAAAAATAAAATTTAATAACTCCAATTAAAAAATGAGAATTCATATTAAAAAGAAATTCTCATTTTTTTAGTTTTTTTAAAATTTAAGTAAAAAATTATTATATTTTTCTAGATTTTTTTGTTTCTAGATTTTCATCTAAAAAATGAAAAGATTAGCCAATCCTAAGAAAATTAAAAAGCCAAGTGCATCTGTAATCATTGTTAAAAGGATAGAACTTCCAACTGCTGGATCTGTTTTCATTTTTTTTAATAATAATGGGATCAAAGTTCCACAAAGTCCTGCTATTGTGAAATTCATAAATATAGCAAAAGACATAACTAAAGATATCTTAGTATTTCTAAACCATATATACGATCCAAAACCTACAAGAGTTGCAAATATAACACCATTTAGAAGTGCTACTATTATCTCCCTGAAAAAACTCTGATCCCAGTTTGTATCATCTACATCACCCATAGCTAATTGTCTTACCATTACTGTAAGTGCCTGATTACCTGTGTTCCCACCCATACTAGCAACTATAGGCATCAATACAGCCAAAGCTGGCAACGCTTCTATACTCGTCTGATATCTGGCAATAACAGAAGCTGAAAAAAAAGCTGTACACATATTTAAAAACTGCCATTTTCCTCGCTTTCTAGAGATTGCCATGGCTCTTTTTTCACCTTCTGCATCATCATCTACACCTGCTAAATTATAGATTTGTTCTGTTGCCATCTCTTGTAATAGGTCATAAATATCATCTGCTGTTATCCTTCCTACTAGATAATTATCATTATCTATTACAGGCACAACTTGTAAATCATATTCTTTAAAATCTGTCACAACTTTTTCAATATCTTCCTTATCATTCACATATCTCGGCTTGTACTTTTCAGGGCGTTTACCTATTATCTCTTTAAAACTTTTATCAAAGTCAAATAACAACATATCTTCTAATTGTACCGTAGCCACTAGATTGTTGTAATCTCCTAAAACAAAAACACTACTTACATTCTCTAATTCTTCACTATACTTTAACTTTCTTAAATTTTCAATTGTCTCTCTAATCGTCTCATTATGATTTGCTGCAAAGAATTCTGTTTGCATATAGGCCCCAGCTTCATCTTCCTCATAACCTTTAAGTCTTTGAATTTCCTCCTGCTCCTTATTGTCTAGTCCAGCTAAAATATTCTCAGCCAACTCCTCATCTAGTTCTTCAATATCTTGCATAAGGTCTGTTGCATCGTCAGAATCCATCTTTTTAATTATTCCAATCATCTTTTTTAAACTTAAAATTTGTAAACTTTCTTTTAACATTCTTTCATTAAATGTTTCTAATATATCACCTAATATATGTGTTGGCATCCTCTTTATATATTCAGAAAATCTTTCCTCATCCAGTCTTCTCATACGTTTAAAAATTTTAGACAGCTCTGAATAATGCAGATCAGCCTTGACTTTTTGATGTAAATATCCCTCTAGATTGTCTACTAACTGTTGTATTTCTTTTTCTTTCTGCATAATTTCACCCTCTTTTTTAGTTAAAAAGATTTTTAAGGCCATCTCCTAATCCATTCATTAGATTTATTGTACTTTTAGAATCCTTATTTATTTTTGTTTCTTTCTCTAAAACCTGTAATTTCTTTGTATCTTCGCCCATTATCTTTCTTAATCCTTCTATTTTTTCTGCTTCTATATTTAATTCTTTTGTATATTTTTTTATTTCTTTCTTTACCATAAGTTTCGTTTCTTTTTTATACCTTTTTATATTTTCATCTAAAATTTCTTTTATTAGACTAGATAAAATTGTTCCTATATTTGTATCAAATTCTATTTTTTTCTTTGATCCATCATAGGCATAGTTGACTATAAATTGATCTATCCCCTGTAACCCTTCTCCTAATATCTCTTTTACCTTTTGGTCTAACTCTAACTTATTAGGATCTATTTTCAATTCATCCAAAATCACGTTACCATCTATATCTAATATTTTATTTTCGTAACTCATATTATAACTCAAATTCATCTTACTTCCAACTATTATAATTAAATTTTTATTTTCACCTATCATTTTATCATCTATTGTTAAACCAGATAAATTTAATTTTATTTCAACCATCTCTGATTCTCTATTTAACTCTCCACGTATATCACCCTTGATATTCTTATCATCTGCATCCAAATTAAATTTTATAGGATTAGGAGTGATTCCTACCTTAGAAGTAATATCCTTTGCCTCCCCTTTTAAAGTATAATTTTGGTGTTTAAATGTTAATTTGGCATTTTTCAACCAAATATCATAGGTTGTTCCCTTAGAACCTTTATCTTTTTTATTAAGTTCATTAAAAAAATCTATATTTTCCCCTATATATTCTTCTAGATAACTATTCAAAATAAGGTTTATCTCCGATTTTAGTTGTTTTTCATCCCATCCAACTATATTTTTAAAAGGATCTTCGCTACCAATATATCCAAAGGCTTTCTTCTGTATATTCTTAATAACTTTTATATCCTTATCAAATTGCTTTTTATCATTTCTAGCTTCCTTTACTAGTCCATCTATCTCACTGATTAAATCATTTAACGTATCCAATTCATTTAATAATTTTAGTGGGTTTTTCTCATCTTTTATCCTTTTTTCTATTACTTTATATTTATCTTCTATATTTTTAGTTCTAGTTTTATAAGTTTCTCCATTTATTTTTTTATCCCAATAAGTATGGATTTTTTCTATTTTTATTTTCTCTTCCTCATATTCCTTTACTATTTTAATATTTAGATTTTCTAGAATTTTTCTGTAGTTATCCCCACTTAGATCTACATTTAGACTCCCTAAGTCTAATTTTTTATTTTCCATTTTTTTAAGTTTTTTTGCACTTGAAGAAACAGGTTGTGTATTGTCAAGTGCTCCATCAGATGCCCTTGGAGTGAATATTTCGATTAACCCTAAAGTTGCATCATCTATTATCACAAGTTTTTTTAGGAGTGGTTTATACTCTATCTCCAAATTAATCTTTTGAATATCTCCTATATTTCTCATAGTATTATTCTTATCCGTAATTTGAACTCTCCCGACTTTTAAATTCCCACCAAATAAATCTAAATTTACATTATCTATATCTATTTTAGCTCCATATTTTTGACTCCCTATTCTTTCACCAAAATATTCTATGAGAATATTTCTAAATAGATAGGTTCCTAATGTTATTAAAACTAGAGTCCCAATTATTGTTCCCAATATTTTTTTCATTTTCTCCCCCTGTGATCAACGATGAAATAACTGTTAGGGTTGCTCATCCATTATCCCTTTATTTTTCTAAATATATTTTTTAAATTTACCTTTAATCTTTCCTTTTTTTGTCTCTCCTTCACTTCCTTCAAATATATGTTTCCCATACCTTCTGATAGAAATAACATCTCCTTTTTTAACAGTCAATGATTTATTTGTTTTCAATCTATAGTTTACCATAATTTGAGATGAGTTGATCATTTTTAGAGCTTCATTTCTAGAACCACTGATAAGTGCCGAAACAATTACATCCAATCTATATGAATTCATTAGGTATTCTTTTTCTTCGAATCTATACTGAGGAATGTCTCTATCGCCTACTTCCTCTACCGTCACTTTGGATCTTCCTATACTCAAAAGGTTAAGTTTTAAAAACTCAAATAATCCATCAAAAATAATAGCATAACAATTTTTCCCTTCTACTATTAGATCACCTAATTTTTCCCTCTTTATCCCGGTAGATAAAATCCCACCTAGATAATGTCTATGTTCTAAACTATCAAATTTTGAGTTAGTTTTTACTACTATTAATTTAAAAGGAAATTCTACTCTTTCATCAGAATAATAACTTTTAAAAGCCACCATCTTCTTCTCACTCTCTAGAGAAAGACCTTTCGCCTCTATTAGTACTCCTAATTCTGCCTCTATTTCAATTAATTTTGACCAAATTTGAGGAAATAAAAATATGTCCGTATATACCGTTCCCTCTATTCTTTTACAAAGTTCTATTTTATCATAGACACTAGATATTATATCTTCATCTTCATCTATAAAGTGATTTTTAAAATTTTTCTTTTCCATATTTCCTCCATATATTTAATCCAAATTTAACAACTAGTAAACTATAACTTTTTTTCAAAAAAAATACAAAATTCAGACCCTATAAATCTCTTAGTTTTTTATATGAAAAACAGTAGTTTCTGCTTAAGTATTTTTTTAGTATAATTGATTTTATATTATTTGTATGGTAAAATCAATTGTTATTAAATTTTATATTATAATTATTAAAGATAGAAAAGGAGATTTTATGAACAAAATTGAAAGTAAATACATTCTGCCAAACGCCATTACAGCCACTAATATGTTTCTAGGTTTCTTGAGTATTACTATGTCTATCAAAGAAAATTACTCTTTAGCTGCATGGTTAATTTTATTAGCTATGGTTTTCGATGCTTTAGATGGTCTCACTGCTAGAAAATTAAATGCCTTCAGTGAATTTGGTAAAGAATTTGATTCATTTTGCGACTCTGTATCTTTTGGACTTGCACCTGGTATCTTGATTTTTTCACTTTTATCAAATACAGCAAATAATTTCCCAAAAGAACTTATCACACCACTTGCGTTTATATATGCCCTTGCAGGGGTAGTTAGACTAGTTAAATTTAATGTAGTTACTACTGCTAGTGATAGTAAAGATGACTTTAGTGGAATGCCTATTCCAAACGCTGCAAATTTAGTAGTTTCTTATTTCTTATTTGCCGAAGTTACTGGATTAGGAGTAGAGCCAAATATATTAGCTATAGTTGCATTAGGTTCAGCAGTTCTTATGGTAAGTACAATTCCATTTAAAATACCTCAAAAAATATTTAGTTTTATACCTCAAAAAATGCTTTTATTCGTAGCAATAGCTATCTTAGCTACAGCAAAATATTCATTATTTCCATTGGGATTATACTATGTTTTAGCTAATTTATTTATATTTTTTAGCTCTAAAGATCAGGACTAAATTATATTTTAAAAATAAGAAACAAACAAATAATTTAAATTTTAACCATGAAACTCATCACTTGAAAAATAGTGTTGGTTTCATGGTTTTTTAATGTTTTTTATTAACTTAATTACTGTCTTAATTCAAGATTATTTTATTGTTCAAACACTCCTAAATCTTTATTGTCATATAAAAGTTCCACACGTGGATCAGCCTTTAAATAACTATAGTTTTCCATTAGCCAATCTACTAATTTTTTATCTTGCTTTATCTCAGTTCCATTGTCTATAAATACATTTATAGTTATCTGTTTAAAGTTTTCTAACCCTATTTCGATATCTTTGGATATCATTTCCTTAGTTTGCCCTATAGTACATACCAATAAACATGCCGAATAAAATTCAACACTTAACCTTTTTAGAGTATTTTCATCTATCACAAAGTTTTTACCATAAGATTCAATTCTATACTCATCGTCAAATGTTTCCACTCCTATACGAAATCTTATTTCCACTCCATCAAAATAATCTCTGATCTCATCTAACCTTTTTATATAGCCATAATAAGCTTCAAAATATAAGATCTTTATCTTTTTTTCTCTGACAACTTCCCTAATTTTTTTTAGAGTTTCAGAAGGAATTTCAAAAACAGAACCAGAATTTATAACTTCTAAGACACCAAATTCTCCTGTTATCTCCTTTAAAACTTCAAAATTTACCTGATTTATTTCCTTTTCATCTATGGAATTATCCTCTATATAATTACAAAATTTACATTTTCCATAACTACAAGGAAAACTTTTTAGGAGTACTATCTCCCTAATATTTTTATCTAAAACCTTATTATATCTCATATTCCACCTCTTGTTTTCATTTCTACCACAGATTAATTTCGTAGGGATAATTCACGAATTATCCCTGATTTTCCATCTTTAATTCTACGTCTTGAGCTACTACTTCTTTATGCATCTTTTTAGCTAAATATAAAAATGGAGTATCAAATGTTGCTATCACAATTTTCATCAAATATGTAGTTGTAAATATCTCTAGACATGTTTGGAAATCATAAAACCCTACATAGGAAAAACCTAAAAATTCAAAACTTAGATAGAAGGCCAAATATGTAAAAAGTGCTGTATCTACAAATTGACTTAACATAGTACTTCCATTATTTCTAAGCCACAAATATTTATTTTCTGGGAACCTTTTCTTTAATTTTTCGAATAAATGGATATCTATATTTTGTGACATCCAGTAACATATAAGTCCTACTGCTGTAAACCTAGATAATGGACCAAATAACGTTTCCATAGCTGCCTGTGAATAATCAGCTGTACTAGGCTCAAAAGCTACTGAAACTTGTAATAATATAGTCGCTACTATATTACTCAATAGTCCTATTTTAGCTCCTTTCGCTGCTGCTTTCATTCCGTATTTTTCCGACAATATATCTGTCACCAAAAAACTTGATGCAAACATTATATTTCCTAAAGTAGACGACATCCCACCTATCTCTATAGCTTTATTTACCTGTATCTGAGCCAATATTATAGTTATTGGTATATAGGCATAAAGACCATTTTTCCCATAAGCTTTATAAAAGTATAGGATAAATCCAAAGTTCACTAATAACATTACAAACCAAAGTATTATATTTTGCATATTTTTCTCCTTTTTATTCTTTAATATATATAATGGGCCAATTTTTATTGCCCTAAAATAACCGTTTTTTCTAAAATATCTCTTTTTTATTTAAATATAAAAAGGAGAGATATAAAATCCCTCCTAAAAGCATACCAAAAAAAGCGTAGATCTATTTCGACCTCTACACATAGTCTTTGGTTTTTTATAGATGGATTTTTCGAACATCTACCACAAAAGTGGATTTAAATATTTAATTTTTTTAATTATCAAATAGATCTTTAAACATTGAATCAGAATTTATATTTTTTTCATTCTGCTCCATATTATTTTTAGATTTTTTTGCTTCTTCTACTTTATCCATCATAACTTCATCAGACCCTACAAAAAAATCATTAAAATCTGAATTATATGTAGATGCTGTCTCTACTGGTTCAGTTCCTTTTTTAAATAAAGCCCATCTCTTACTCCATCCAGATGTAGAATCTGCTAATCGACCATTTTTAGAATCAATTAGAACTTTACTTAATTTACCATTTTTCAAACCATCAGTAATATGATTAAACTCTTTACCAGTATCATAGCCATCATCCACTAACCTTTGATAGTAATTACCCCACAATTTGGCTGTAAGTCCACCACCAGTAGCTGATTTATCCATAGGTCTATTATTATCATAGCCGATATAGACTGTAGTAACATATTTAGGAGTTATCCCGGCATACCAGGCTGTTCTCTGCCTGTTAGTTGTCCCAGTTTTACCACCTTGTACAATATTTTTCCCGTCTTTTTTTACACGAGCATTTCTACCAGTACCAAGGTTTACAACATCTTCCATCATGTGGGTAATAAGAGCCACATCTTCACCTTGAAAAACCCTCTCTTGTTTTGCCTGTTCCTGATATATTACCTTCCCATATCTATTTTTTATTTGAGTAATAAACTGTGGTTTAACTCTATACCCACCATTTGCAAATGGTAAATATAAACTTGAAAGTTCATATGGAGTAACTACCATAGTTCCTAATGCTGCGGTTAAATTTGGAGGAATCTTTATATCTTCTCCACCTGCTAATTTTACAGTTTCATTTAGGTTTTTAAGGCCTACTTTTTGCAATGTTTTTATTGCAACTATATTTATAGATCTTTCCATTCCTTCTAAAAGGGTGAAATTTTTTCTGAATTTGTTTCCATAGTTTCTAGGTTTCCATTCTCCAAACTCAAGAGGCGTATCCTCTATAACTGTATTCATAGGGTACCCCAATCTTAAAGCTGTAAAATAAATAAATGGTTTAAAAGATGATCCTGGCTGCCTTTTTGCATAGATAGCTCTATTGTAATCTCCAGATTTGAAGTTTTTACCACCTATAACAGCTCTTACATAACCTGTATCAGCTTCTATAGTAACCATTCCACCATCTAAGCCTTCTTTTTCTTCCAATGGCTTATAGTTTTCAAATGTTAACTTAGCAGCTTTTTGCATCCCTATGTCCAAAGTAGTGTAAACCTCTAAACCCTCTTCATATATTTGTTTTTCTGTAAATAATTCAAATAATTTTTTTTCGACTATATTTGTAAAATCAGGAGTTTTATAACTCCTTTTTTTACTTACATTTTTTATTAAAGTAATATTTAATTTGGATAATTCCTCCATAGTTAGATCTTTCAATTCCTCAGGCAGTTGCTTCTCATTATAAAATTTATGAGATAGTGCCTTTTGATATTCTTCCTCATCTATGAGATTATATCTTTTCATTTGAGCCAAAACTAGTTTCCCTCTAGTTACTGCATTATTTAGATGCCGTCTAGGATTATATTTATTAGGCCTGTTGGGTACTCCAGCTAAAAGAGCTGATTCAGCTATATTTATATTTCCTACAGATTTCCCATAAAATGCTCTAGCTGCTGTTTTTACTCCGTAGGCACCAGACCCAAAATAGATCTCATTCATATATTTTTCCAAGATCTCATCTTTGGTGTATCCTCTTTCTAATTCCACTGTAATTATAGCTTCTTTTACCTTTCTCATAATTCTTTTTTCATTGGTAAGAAAGGCATTTTTAGCTAGTTGTTGAGTTATAGAACTAGCTCCTTGGGCTTTACTCATAGTAACTAAATTTATTACCACTGCTCTTCCCATTCCTAAAACATCAAACCCATGATGACTATAGAATCTCCTATCCTCTATAGCCACATAAGCATCTTTTAGCGATTTAGGCATCTCCTCTATAGTTGCAGTTTCTCTGATCTCTTTATAGAGAATATCTATTACTTCACCATTTGTATCATATATTTTACTTGGTACTACAGGGTTATACCCCTCTATTAGTTGTCCTAGATCCGGTAGTTCCTTGTATGCTTTCACAATAAGAACCGTAGCTCCTACTCCGCCTAGTATAAATAATCCTATAAATATAAATAATATATTACGAAATAATTTTTTCATAGTAGCCTACCCTTTGTTTTTTTGTCTTAGTTGTCCGCAGGCTCCATCTATGTCAGAACCTTTTTCCCCTCTAAAAGTTACGTTAATCTTTCTTACTTCTTTTAGTTGGTTATAGAATTTTTCGATTTTTTCTTTGTCAGGTCTCTTATAGTCTGTCCCTTCCACTTCATTGTAAGGAATTAAGTTTACTATATGATCAAATCCATACATAAATTCAGCCAACATATCGGCATCTCTCATTGAACAGTTAAATTCATCTATTAAGATATATTCAAAAGTTAATCTTCTTTTTGTATATTTTTGATATGTTTGTAACGTTGTATATAGATCCTGTAATGGATATCTTCTGTTTATAGGTATGATCTCATTTCTCATTTTATCAGTTACTGCATGAAGTGAGATAGCTAGTCCTATAGGCATCTTTTCTTGTAATAATTTTTCGATTCCTGGTACAATTCCAGACGTAGATACTGTAATTCTCCTCTTTGAGATATTAATTCCATTTTCTTCAGATAACATTCTTATAGATTTTATAGTGTTATTTAAGTTTAACAATGGTTCTCCCATCCCCATATACACTAGGTTATTTACTCCTTCACCTTTTTTAACTAATCTTCTATGGATAGTATACACTTGGTTTACAATCTCATGATTATATAAATCTCTAGTAAAGCCACCTTGACCTGTTGCACAGAAGCTACATTTTACAGGGCATCCTACTTGAGTAGAAAGACATACTGTGTTCCTATCTTTATGCTTTAATAGTACAGTTTCTATAGTAGTACCATCTTCTAATTTAAATAAAAACTTCTCTGTCCCATCTTTTTTAGATACTTTATGATCTAATAGATTCAAATAAGGTATATAAGTTTTTTCTTCCAATAACTCCCTATCTTTTTTAGATATATTTGTCATATCTTCTATCTTTCTGGCAATTTTAACATGTAGCCATTCATATATTTGTTTTGCATTAAATTTTTTCATTCCTAAATCTATTATAACGCCTTCTAATTCCTTGTACTCTAACTCTAATAAGTTTATCTTATTCATTTTTCTCCTCCACAATCTTTTATGTCCAAAATTTCAATTAAATTTTCATATAGTTAAACGCTTTTTCATCTATTCACTAAACTTCCATATTATTCTATACTTTTTATTTCAGAATTTCACTTTTTCGAAATATTATAAAAAATTTAATTTTACTCTTAATTTTAAAGTAATTTTACAAAAATATCAACTATTATTTCTATATTTGCATCTATTCTCAAGTTAATCCTTGTGGAATTTCCTCCCCCTTTGACAATATACCCTATTTTTTCCAAACTATTCTTTATTTCATTACAGTTTATGGCCTTACTCATCACAGTAAAATTACCTTCTTCACCGTATATAACAGAATATTTTTCATTTTCTATATACTTAGGAAAAAATTTAGTTATTTCATCATTTTTTTTATAGATAATTATTTTATTTTTACCTTGAATTCTTGAATTCTCCTTTAATTTTTCACATAATAATTCACTATACTTATTATATAGACCACTCAATTCCTTAGTTTTAGATTTATTTTCTTCTAATAAACAATCTATTTTTCCATTTATCTCCTCTACAGTTGAACTCACTTGGGTTGTAGCTTTTTTTATTATATTATGCTTTTCGTAATAATCTTCATAGGCTAATTCCCCTGCTTTATAATAAACACGTGTTATAGTTTTCTTTACTTTTTCATAGTTTATAACTTTAAATAATCCAATCTCTTTTGTACTCTGTGCATGAAATCCACCACAAGCATTCATATCAAAATCTTCTACTTTTACAACCTTTATCTTTCCTACTATCTTTTCACTTATTGATTTCCTAAGTGATTCTATTTGACCAGCTTCTTCCCTTGAAAGTTCCAAAATTTCTATATTCATATCTTCCCTGATTATCTTATTTATCCCTTTTTCTAAATCCTTTATCTTTTTAGCGTCTATAAGGGCTAAACTCGGAAAGTCCACAGTAGAATATTCCTCTCCCATCCTAAATCCTACAGTATCATAATCATATTTTTTCTTTAAATATGCCGAGATTAGATGCTGTGTAGTATGGTTTTTTCCTATCTCACAACGTCTATCCATATCTATGACATAAGAATGCTCTCCTAACCCTAATTCTATATCTAAGAAGAGGTTTCCCTCTCTATCTACTTCCAAAATTTGAGCTTGCCCTACACTTCCTCTATCTCCTAACTGTCCACCCTTTCCATCAGGGTAAAACTTCATATTTTCATCTAAGTATTCAACTATTGCTAAATATCTATATTTTTCTTTTTTTAATTCTATAATTTTTAGTTTCATATTCCCTCCATTACATAACCTTTTTACTACATTTTCCTTTTTTCGTTGCAATACATCCATCCACATGATCATCTACTACTCCTACTGCTTGTAGATATGCGTAGATAATTGTAGTCCCTATAAATTTAAATCCTCTTTTTTTCATATTTTTACTTATTATATCAGATAAATCAGTTTTTGATGGTACTTCTTTTATATTTTTTACCCTATTTACTATTTGATTTCCGTCTGTAAAACTCCATAAATAGTTATAAAAACTTCCCCATTCATTTTGTATCTCTATAAACTTAATTGCATTATTTATAGATGCTCTCACCTTTAATTTATTTCTTACTATTCCTTTATCATTTATCAATTCTTCAATTTTTTTTTCATCATATTTAGCTACCACAGTGTAATCAAAGCCATCATAGGCCTTCCTATAGTTTTCTCTTTTTTTTAGTATAGTAAGCCAGTTTAATCCTGCTTGAGCTGATTCTAAGATGAGAAACTCAAATAAAATTTTATCATCGTAGATTACCTTTCCCCACTCCTCATCATGGTATTTTTCATAGAGTTTATTCCCTATACACCATTCACATCTTTTCATCTTGTCCTCCTTGTATACTAAAAATTATTTCTACTAAAAAAGTCCTAATTTTTTAATTTTTTATAACTCCCTTCTAAAGAAGCACCTCCAGAACAAAAAAAATAAAGAAGCCCGCTATCCTTTTCCATATAAATTTTTATAACGTCATTCTTTAAATCAAATAAAATATTTTTTTCATTAAATATTGATTTTAAAGTATTATTTCCTACCATTACACCTTCTCCATCAAAAGTGCAAGTTGATTTTTTTTTATCTGAACGAGATTTAACACTTATATAAACATTATTTTCATCTTTTTTAGTAATTAAAACGCTAACCCAATCATAACCATCTGAGCGTCGAAAATAACCCTCAGAAACATACTTTCCTAAAAATTTATCCATACTTTTTTTCTGTAATTGCTCTCTATCTGAATCACATGCCGAAAACAAAAAAAATACAAAAAAAATAACTCCTATATAGTTTTTTTTCATCATTTCCCTCCATCTATAAGTATTGGTAACTTCTTTTTATTATAACTCTAGTTATACAATTTTTTTAATTTTTTTTATTGTCCCCACAATTATTCAAAATGATAAGTAGAAAAAATCATCTATACAACAAATAATATATTTTTATTAGTATAACTTTTTTTACGTTTTTCAAACATAAAATTTTAAATTTTTAATTTAAAAACATAATCATTTACTTTATTTTCAAATACATGCATATTATTTTGCATTTTTATCCTCCTATCAAACCTTTATTAATATTTTTATTATTCTTAAACTTGTACAAAAAACTCAAGAAGTTTGCTCGCTAAAAAACGGGCAAACAACTCTTTCCTTTATAATTATACAATTTCTATTAATTATTTAAGTTTTTCAAAATTTATCCCATCTTGCCACTCACCATTTATTTTGATAACATGTCTTGTTCTTCCAATAAATTCAAAACCATTTTTAATCAAAACTATCTGTGAGCCAATATTACTTTGTGATGTTCCGGCTTCAATCCTATGTAAATTATATTTATTAAAAGCTTCTTCAAGAACTAATTTAACTGCTTTAGTTGCATATCCATATCCGTTATATTTTTCCCCTATTCTATAACCTACCTCTGCTTTTTGAAACGGCCCTCCTACAATTGAAGATAAATTTACTCTTCCTACTATCTCTTTAGATTCATTTCTAATTAAATACATATAGCAAAGTCCTTCTTTTTGTTCCATTACTATTTCTTCTAAAATTTCTTTGATATTTTTTAACGAATAATATCCTTCTCCTCTAGGAAGAAGATTTTCTTCAAAAAAATTTTTATTCTCTTTTTCAAATTTTAACAATTCTTCTGCATGTGATTTTGATATCATCTCAATAGTTATATTTACCATAATTTTCTCCTTCTATTTCATCTGCATATAGAGAGTATTTGGATATAATCCTAGTTTTTTATAAAACCCTATGGCAAGGTTGTTTTCCTGTGATACTGTCACCCCTATTTCACAACATTTCTCACCATTCATCCATTCTATATGTTTTTCTACAAGTTTCTTTCCGATTCCATTTCCCCTCTTAGCTTCATCAACATGTAAAGTTCCTAGTTCTCCCTTATTGCCATCTATTATTGATATGCAATACCCTATATATTTTTCCTTTTCTTTAACAACACTTATTTTTATCTTGTCTTCACTATAACTGCTAAAAACCTTTATCCTTTCATCGAATTTGATAGTACTATATGATTTTTTTAAATATTCTGAACTATCCTCATGGTATCGTCTGTTTTTTTCCCAAAGATCTCTAATTATTTCAACCTCAGCATAAGAAATATCAAAAATTTCAATCATAATTATCCTCTCCTCTCAATAATTTTTTCATCTTCAATTTTTTTATACGCTATTTATTCTACAATAATTTTAATCCTATAAGTTTTCCCTTTAAAGACTCGGGGGTTTTTAGATGTATTCCAGATATTCCTAGTTCTTCAGCTGATCTTATATTTTCTAATTTATCATCTATAAAAATTGTTTCTTCTGGATTTAAAAAATAATCTGAGAGTAAAGTTTCATAGATAGCTTTTTCAGGTTTTAGATGCTTTACATAGGCAGAAACAACTCCTCCATCGAAATATCTAAAAAATTCATCTCTTTCCTTTATCTCCTCAAATGGAATTTTTGGAAAATTTGATAGTATATAAAGGTTGTACCCCTTTTCTTTCAATTTTTTAGGGATCTCCTTATTAAAATCAAATGGAATCATAATGTCTTTTCTTACTTTCATAATATCCATTACTTCATCGTAGGTGAAACTTCCATTTTTATCTAATTTTTCTGCAAGTTCTTTTTCTGTAAGTGTTCCCCTATCTAATTTTAGCCAATCTTCGTGCCCAAATATATATTCCATAATTTTTTCTTTTTTCTCATAGTTGTTTATCTCCAAAAATTCTTTAGGATTAAAGTTAATCAACACCATTCCCAAATCAAAAACTATATTTTTTATCATAATTCCCCCTGCTCTTTTTTACATTTTGTAACTATTTTCAAATAATATTTATATTTCAAAGTTTAATCTAACCCTTATATATCAACTCAAATTCTTCACAGACCACCAGCATATCTTCTGAAAAATCTATACTTTCATCCTTTAGTTCCCTAATAAAAAAATCTCTATGCTCATCTTGCCAGTATTTTAAAGTTTTATCTCCTTCTCCCTCTCTTCTTGCAAATTCTTCACTCACTTCATTAAAAGGTATAATATTTATTTTTTTTGTCTGAATAATACACTGAGCTTCATTATTCCAATTCTCGATGATATTTATATTCCCTACTTTTGGTGCTTCTTCTCCTTTAGTTTCATACCAATAATTCAAAGATGTTGTGGCTCTTTTTATCCCTTGTTTAACTAATCTTGCTAATTCATCTGCACTTTTTTTATTATCACAAAAATACCATGAATCATATTTTTTATCTGTATTGTCTAAGTTTTCACCTATTGATTCTAAATAATCTTCCCACATAATTTCTACTTTTCTGTTCTTTGAATCCATATTTAAATTCTCCCTACTATCTCATTAACTTTTATTTTTTTTTACAGTATTTTCATCATATTCATAACTATAGTTGCTGCATTTTGTGCTGTAATCTTTTCAAATTTTTCATAACTCATAGTCGCTTCTCCATCTGCCTTATCAGAAATACTCCTAATTACAACAAAGGGTACATCATTTATATAAGCCACATGACCTACAGCTGATCCTTCCATCTCTACGCAGTGAGGAGAGTAATCTTTCATAATCTGTTCTTTTAGTTGAGCATCATCTACAAAACATTCCCCACTTACGATTCTTCCCAAATGACAAGAACTATTTATATCTTGACTATTTTTAAAAGCTTTCTCGGCAACATCAATTAATTTTCTGTCCCCTTCAAAATATTCCTGGTGAGGAAACCAATTTTTCATCTGTCTTTTTCTTACATCATGATGGGTAACATCTCTAGAAATAACCACATCACAAACTTCTACATCTTTATGAAGTCCCCCTGCAATACCGGTATTTATAATACCTTGTACTCCTAATTTACTAATTAATATTTGAGTGCAAGAAGCCGCATTTACTTTTCCTACCCCACAAGATGTTATTGCCACATCTTTTCCAAACAATTTACCTATATGAAATACAAAGCCTGCAATTTTTTCTTTCTTCTTCAACTCTAGATTACCTAATAATAATTCAATCTCTATATCCATCGCACCAATTATCCCTATTCTTTCCATTCTTTCCCCCTAAAATCTTCTAATCTAGGTCAGCAATCCATATAGCTGACTAATAGAATCCACAATATATGTTGGTCTAGCCCCTACTAATTCTTCTAAACTCCCATAGCCATATAAGACTCCAATTGAATCTATATTATTTTTTTCTGCTCCAATAATATCATATTTCCTGTCACCAATCATAATAGTTTCTTCTAAGTTTTTTATTTTTAAATTATCAATTACACAATTAATTATTTCTGACTTATTTCCAAGAGTTCCATCTAAGTTACTTCCTACCACCAAATCAAAATATTTCATCATTCCAAAATTCTTTAGAACAGTGTTTGCAAATACTGTAGGCTTAGAAGTTGCAACTACAACTTTACAATCTCTATTTCTTAATTCTCCCAATAGATCTAAGATTCCAGAATAAATTTCATTTTCAAATATCCCATTTTTTCTAAAATATTCCCTAAAATATTGAATCGAATCTGAAACCATTTTTTCATTAAATGAATAAAATTCAGCAAAGGACTCTTTTAATGGAGGTCCTATAAATTTTTCTAGAGTGCTCAATGATTCTTCAACTATATTATTTTTTTTCAATGCATATTGTACTGCTTTTGTTATCCCTACTCCTGGATCTGTAAGAGTCCCATCCAAATCAAATAAAATATATTTATATTTCATTTCCTCCTCCTTGTAATTCATTGTATAAACTTTTATATCAGTATTTTAAAGATTTATTGATAAATTAAACTTTTTATTTTCAAAGATTCTTTCTATTTCTTCCTACAATTCAATATTATATTGTAATACTTTCTCCCCTGTATCTTCATCTATAAATGAGGATTTTAATTTACCACTATTCTTTTCAATTATTCGAACAGAACCAATATTTTTTTCATCACAAGTGATTAATAAATTATTGATTCCTATCTTACTAGCTTCTAATAATCCCATTTTTAATATCTGACTACCATTCCCCTTTTTTCTTTGAGTCATTTTAATCTCATATCCTATATGACCAATGGTTTGCAGATAATCATTATCTACTCTATGACGTATTCTTATCACACCAAGAACTTCACACCTTGAGTCAATGAGCCAGTAACTACTGGATGGAACCCACCCCTTTGGTAACCCGACTCCTAATTCTAAATTTTTTAAATTTTCTATATATTGTTTAAAATTTTCTTCTGCGTCCTTATATAATTCATATGTTTCTGAACCACTCTTTTTTATTTCTTTAATGTAGTTCAAAAATGAAATCCTATAATTTTCATTTGGCTTAATTAATTTAATATTTAACATTTTGCCCTCCCCCCTTAATTGTATTTCTTGTTTTATATTCTTTAAAACATTAACTCTTTTATTTAATGCTCTTTAATTATTATTTCTATCTTTGCACTTGATGATATCTCTGCATAACCTCCTACAGGAAAAGTAATATGTGGTGTAGTATGCCCAAAATCAACTCCATATATAATCGGCATATTTTTTAATTCTGCTTTTGTACTTATTATTTTTTCAAATAACCTATCTTCTACCTTTGATTTCATTTGAAATCTACCAAATACTATTCCTCTAACCTTTTCAAAATTTAGTTGGTGGATTAGAGACTGTAGATCTCTATCAAATGTTTCAGGAGAGGTCATCTCATCATCTTCTATAAATAAGATTGTGTCTGTTATATCTGGCATATATTCTGTTCCCTGCAATAGATTTAGAGTACATAAATTTCCACCAATTATTTTACCTTCTACTCTTCCACTTCCTAGTGATTTATAGCCATTGTTCTTATAAAATTTCCTATCTTCTTGATCTAAAAACCACAGATCGTCACTCCACATCTTTGAAGGTTCTATCTTATATTCGTCTTTTGAGAACAAACACCTTTTAAAATATTCAATACTATAATCAATACCTTTTTTCATCCCAAAAGTAGAATAGGCAGGCCCAGAATAAGTAACCAAACCAGTTTTACTGTAGATAGCGTTTGAAAGAGCTGTTATATCTGAATAACCACAGAGTATTTTAGGATTATTTTTTATGAGATCATAGTCTATATATTTCAAAAGCTGATTTGAATTGTATCCTCCTATTACACTGAGAATACATTTTACATTCTTATCGGCAAAAGCCTCATGTAGATCTGCCATTCTCTCCTCAATAGAAGAAGACATGAAATCATCTATTACCTCGCAGTTTTTAGAAAAAGTTACCTTTAATCCCATCTCAGTGAGACGTTTAGTTGCATAATCTCTGCATTCTTCACTTATTATATTTAAACTCCTTGCTGGAGCAATTATTCTTACTTCATCGTTACATTTTAATTTTTCTGGTATTATCATATAAATTTCTCCTTTTTTATATAATTTATTTTTTCCCTAGCTTTAATATTAAAAAATTAGGTTTATGAAAATCCTGTACCATCTTTGGAATAAGTTTTATATCCTCTTCACTGGGTAATGGCTCTAAAATCTTCTCTATTTGAAATCCACATTCATTCACTGTATTTATGATCTCTGAAAATGTCCTGTGATATTTTATTACTCCATCAATAAACCATGTTGTTTCCCTTTTACCGCTTTTCATATAATTAGCTAGGTTATAGTGGATTCCCATTCCATCTTCACCTCTTGTCCATCTCAGTCCCTTTCTGTGTGCCGTACTCAGGGGATGCTCTTGGGAATATATAAATTCCCCATCCTTTCTCATTAAATTATTTATATCCATCAATAATTTTTCAAAATCCTCCATATAATGGAGTGCCAGTGAACTGTATACTAGATCAAATTTCCCTGACAGGTTTTCTATATCATCCATACTTTTTTCTAAATACTCAATATTTTCATGAGAGTTTTCTTTTCGTGCAACTTCTAACATCTTTTTAGAAATATCTATACCTACGACTTTTTGTGCTCCTTTTTCTATAAAGTAACTACAGCTATCTCCATAACCGCAACCTAGATCTAAAATTCGTTTTCCTTTTAAATCCGGTAATAAACTTTTTATTGCTGGTTGTTCCTGTAATTTATTATAATTATTTTCCTGTGCTCTGATCCCCTTATATCCTTCAAAGAATATTTCATCATCATAAACATTTTGATTCTTTCCCATTGCTTGCCACCCCTATTTTTTATTTTTCTTAAGATATTATTCCCATCATAATATCTCTTTCAAATTAACTCTTAAAAATTTTATTTTCCTACTTTATATCTAAATCTTACTTATGTCTATCTTTTTATTTTTAAACCTTAATTTTCCCCTAGTGTATTTTTTATATTCTATGGCTTCAAAAGGACAATAGTTAATACATCTGAGGCATCCTTCACAG
>NZ_JBATVM010000235.1:0-5378 GCF_049671765.1 Psychrilyobacter sp. | reverse complement strand
AGATTGGTTTAATAGCTAACCAAAAGTTTTTTTCACAAAACTGACCAGAGCTAAGAAACCGATAAATAGAATCTTTAGAGATTTTAGAATCAGTAATATTTTGTAGATCTGTAGAATGAGCAGATTTAGTTGAAGCAATTAAAAAATTTGAGTATGTTTCGAGTAAATTTTTATTCATAGAAGTTACTCCTTTAAATGTTGTTACTAGGAGTATATTTCTTTTTCAGAAAAAAATCTACCGCGAAACATCAGTTAGTAACATATTTTGATTTGATAATCCAAAAAAATTAATTATTCCTTCTCCCCACAAATTTCTTTTCAAACCATTTCTAAATAAAGGTATTAATTTTATCATTTTTAATGAATATATAATCAGTATAAAATGTAATATTTGATCCCCTAAAAACAATATAAGTTTTGATTTTTTACTCCTATATTTGTTTCCAATCATTATTTTAATATAATCTATCAATACATGAGTAATAAAAATAAATATCATTAGAATAGCATATTCTCTGATTTCGTAGATAAAAAATAACGGAAACATTAAAAGTCCTATTATCCCCCCATGTTTCAAGTGTTCTTTCAAATCATTTTTTTCTTTTTTCTTAACCATCTCATTAGATTGAAAAATAAAATCTCCTAATATATGAATATTTAAAATATATAAAATTACAAACATTTACCTCTCCTATTTTTCCAGGTTTTTTCCTGGAATTATTGTTTTTCCAGGTTTTTTCCTGGAATTATTTAACTGTTTCAATATTCTAAAATAAAAAATTTCTTCCGCTTCTTTTATGAATAACCAATTAGCACTTGCTATCCTTTGTTGAACTGCAGAAAAGCTAATCTTTAATTCATTGGCAGATTTTTCTAGATTTTCTAATTTTTCATAAGACTGGATCGCGTCCCATTGAGTTTGTTTCCAACGATTATAATTTAAAAAGTTTAAAATATAAAAACTATTAAAACAATCATCAAAAAAATCGTTTGATGATTTTAAAAAAATCGAACTTATTTTTTTAGTTTTATTTTTTTTATCTTTCTTTTCCAAAATATCAATAGCTTTTCTTGCATTATAAAATGCTTCCCCATTTGAATTCCATGAATTTTTAATTTTTAATTTTTCATCTGGTATTTCTCCTATTCCTATTCCTATTCTTAAATTAATTGGATAGAAACTATATAACATCAACCTTATAATTTCAGGAATAAAAACATTTTTTTTAAAAATAGCCTGTATTTCATCCCCCCTCGAAAGTTTAAACTTCATTATCGATTTATCATCAATAAGACTATTTAATTTTTTTAATAGTTTGTCCAATTCATTTATATTTCCTATTTTTTTTGAATCGACTATATCTGCTGTTATAACTATATATTCTTTCATTTTCACCTCTTTTTTCTTTTTATTTCATACTAAATCATACTCTTTTCTTTTCTTTTTTTCAAATTTAATTAAACTAAAAATATTCTATCAAATATCTAAAAAAGCTGTGAAAAATTCCACAGCTTTTTTCATTCCCTTTTTTTTAACTTATTTTCTACCTTAATTAGGGAGAAAATATCAGAAAAGATAATGGTATATTATAATTACATGTTTTCTTTTACTTTTGCTACTATATCTTTTGCTCTTAATCCATATTCGTCTAATAATTGGTTACCTGTTCCAGATTGACCAAATTTATCATAGATTCCTAATTTTTTTACTAATGTTGGATGAGTTTCTCCTAAGAATTCAGAGATTGCTCCTCCTAATCCACCTATTACTGAATGCTCTTCACAAGTTACAATAAATTTTGTCTCTTGTGCTGCTTTTAATATAGTAGGACCGTCTAATGGCTTAATTGTAGAAACATTGATTACTCTTACTGAGATCCCTTCTGCTTCTAATATTTTTGCTGCTTCCATAGCTTCATGAACTAACATTCCTGTAGCTGCAATTGTAACATCTGTTCCTTCTTTTAAAGTATCAGCTATTCCAATCTCAAATTTATAGTCAGTATCTTTGTAGATATCTTCTGTATCTAATCTTCCAGATCTAAGGTATACAGGACCATCGTATTCTGCTGCTGCAAATACCATTTGTCTAGTTTCTTCTGCATCTGCAGGACATAATACTACCATTCCTGGGATAGATCTCATAAGAGACATATCTTCTACAGATTGATGTGATCCTCCATCTTCTCCTACAGATATTCCTGCATGAGTTGGTGCTATTTTAACATTTAATTTTGGATATGCTATTGTATTTCTAATTTGCTCAAATGCTCTTCCTGCTGCAAACATTGCAAATGTAGAAGCGAATGCTACCTTTCCAGTAGTTGCTAATCCTGCTGCTGTTGCCATTAAGTCTGCTTCTGCAATTCCTACATTAAAATGTCTTTCAGGAAATTCAGCTTGAAATATTGCAGTCTTTGTAGATTTAGATAAGTCTGCCTCTAAAACCACTACATTTTTATTTATTCTTCCTAATTCAGCTAACGCTTCTCCGTAAGCTTGTCTTGTAGCTTTTTTACTCATTTTTTTGGCCTCCTATTAGTTATTACAACATTCTACGTGACTTAATTCTTCTAATGCTTTGTCTGTTTCTTCAGATGTAGGTGCTACTCCATGGAATCCACATACGTTTTCCATAAATGAGATACCTTTACCCTTAGTAGTTTTAGCTATAACCATTGTAGGTTGACCTTTATGAGCCTTAGCAGCTTCTAAAGCTCCTAATATTTCCTCGAAGTTATGACCATCTATTACCATTACATTCCATCCAAATGCTCTCCATTTTTCGTCTAATGGTTCAACACCCATTACTTTATCTACATTTCCATCTATTTGTAAGTTATTAGAGTCTAAGAACGCACATACGTTGTCAAGTTTATAGTGAGCAGCAGTCATTGCAGCTTCCCATATTTGTCCTTCTTGTACTTCTCCATCTCCTAATAACGCATATACTCTGTATGATTTTTTATCTAGTTTTGCTGATAATGCCATTCCATTTGCGACCGATAACCCTTGTCCTAATGAACCTGTTGAGATATCTACTCCTGGTAATTTTCTCATATCTGGATGCCCTTGTAAAGGTGATCCAAATTGTCTAAGTGTTCCTAATAACTCTCTATCAAAATATCCTTTTTCTGCTAATGCTGCATATAATACTGGTGCTGCATGTCCCTTTGATAAAACAAACCTATCTCTATCTGCCATCTTAGGATTTTTCGGATCGATGTTCATCTCATTGAAATATAGTGTACTTACTATATCCGCTGCTGATAACGACCCCCCTGGATGTCCTGATTTTGATTTACAAATCATAGTCACAATATCTTTTCTCATCTGTGTAGCTTTTTCCGTTAACATCTTGATATCTGCCATTTTAACTCCTTTTTAAATAAAAATTAGTGTACATTATTTGTTTTTTCTAACAATATTATATGTAATATACGAGTTATTGTCAAGTTATAAAAAATAGTATAGAGTTCAGAATTTTGAATTTTTAAATAAAAATTCACTACTAACCCTGTCTTCTATACTATAATTAAATTAAATTATTTCACTCCTTCCCAATCTGCTAAGAATTTAGCTATCCCTGCATCTGTTAAAGGATGCTCAGTCATTTTTTCAATTACACCAAGAGGCATAGTTCCAATATGTGCTCCTGCTTTAGCAGCTTCCTTTGCATGTAATGGATTTCTGATACTTGCTGCAATTATTTCTGATTTTATATTGTGTACATTAAATATTTGTACGATCTCTCTGATTAATTCAATACCATCTACACCAATATCATCTAGTCTTCCTAAGAACGGTGATACAAATGTTGCCCCTGCTCTAGCAGCTAATAGTGCTTGGTTAGGAGTGAAAATTAAAGTTACGTTAGTTTTTACACCTCTTTTAGATAATGCTGAACATGCTTTTAAACCTTCTATAGTCATAGGTAACTTAATTGTAATATTTGGATGAATTTTGATTAAATCTTCCGCTTCTTCTAACATCTTAGGGGCTTCTAATGAGATTACTTCTGCACTTATAGGCCCATCTACAATAGATGTTATCTCTGTTACAACCTCTTTAAATATTCTTCCTTCCTTTGCGATGAGTGACGGATTTGTAGTTACACCACAAATAACACCCATGTCATTAGCTTTTTTTATGTCTTCCACATTTGCCGTGTCGATAAATATTTTCAATTTTATTCCCCCTTGAATGTTTGCTTTTACAAACATATTTAATAGCTGATAATTAAGTTTGAAATCATAAGTATCCTAACCCTAAATTATACATAAAGAAATATACTTATTTTTTCATTAATTCCCTACAATTTATACCCAAATAAAAAATTCGATCTTAATAAGTTAGTTTACTACAATCTATAAGTTATAAATATGCCTTTTGTCCTAAAATAGGTGGTAATATCAACCTATCTAATTTAAAATCAAATCAGCCAGTACCAATACTCTAGAGATCCCTATATTATCTGTATTATTTGATTTCTTTTCACTAGGTATATAGCTATTTAAATTTCCTTTTAGTTATCTTTTATTTTAAAATTAAGTTTTTTTTTAAAATTACGATCTATTGACCATAATAGGCATCTTTTCCATGTTTTCTATAAAAATGTTTTTCTAATAACTCAGTTTGCATCTGTTTCACTTCATTATTTAATTTTTCTGTATTATATGCCATTTTTGCTAGTTCTTCTAATACTACAGCATTATGAACTGCATTTAATGGAGAAGTTCCCCATGTAAATGGTCCATGACTATTTACCAAAATAGCTGGCATATGATCAGGATTTAATTTTCTTTCTTTTATAGTTTCTATAATTACTGTACCAGTTTCTTTTTCATATTCTCCACCTATTTCAGTAGGATCCATTTTTCTAGTACACGGAATATCACCACAGAAATAATCGGCATGAGTTGTTCCATATGCTATTAGATCTTTTCCTGCTTGGGCAAAGGTTGTAGCCCATGTAGAATGAGTATGCACTATTCCTTTTATATTTGAAAATGCTTTATATAACTCTATATGAGTGGCTGTATCTGATGATGGTTTATAGTGTCCTTCAACTACTTCTCCATCAAAATTAACCACTACCAAATCTTCTACTTTCATATTATCGTATTCTATCCCGCTTGGCTTTATCACTATAAGCCCGTTTTCTCTCTCAATACCACTGACATTTCCCCAAGTGTATGTTATTAATCCTTTTTTAGGCAATTCTAAATTTGCTTCTAGAACTTCTTTTTTTAATTCTTCTAGCATGAATAGTAACCTCCTAATTTCATTTTTTCTAACATCCACTCTCGAGCTTTTTTTATCTCTATAATGGGATCCTCAGATTTTTCAGTCCACATTTCTATTAATAATGGCCCTTT
>NZ_JBATVM010000234.1:0-15486 GCF_049671765.1 Psychrilyobacter sp. | reverse complement strand
AAAAGAGCCGTTTTAACAGCTCTCCTCTAGTAGTTAGGAATTGAATGTACACGTAATTCGGGATAGACCCATTTCCAATCCTAGCTTAAACCTAATTTTATTGTCATTTCTAATTAACAAAATGTACTTTCGTTAAGTAAGAAATCAAACAAAAAAAGACTCTTTAAGAGCCTTTTTTATAATAAATTTTCATAACCTTTTCCAACTTTAGTAGGCAAAAATTCTATTATATTATAAGTTGCTAAATCATTGATTTTAAAAGGATCTCTATCTAAAATCATCTCTAATTTAATTTTATTTTCTATATTTGAAATAATAATTCCTCCGTCCCTTGGATTTTTTCTTCCTGAAGTTATAAAAGTTCCTTTAATAAATTCCTCTTTAAGATAATCTATATGCGCTTCTAAATACTTGTCTATCATTTTTATATCTACTTTGTAAGTAATGTTAATAATGAACATTTTTAACTCCTTTTCTTATTTATTTTCTTATAATTTTGGTTTAAAGAATCTTAAACCTCCTCTTGACTCTATTTAAAGAATATATTATCGACACATAAAATGCAAATGAATTTTTAATGTTTTGTATATATTTTATGAGTGTATTTTAATTTTAAAAAAACACTAAAATAATGGTGTCTTTTTAAGCTTGATTCTAATTAAAATTATTTTCTATATTTTTCTTCCCAAATTTTTATTTTTTCTAACACAAGTGAGGTATCTTCCTTTATTTGGTTAAAATCAGGTAAAACACCGAAAACAAATTTGGAAAAATCATCATTATATGTTTTTTCCACAGTTTTTAATATATCTTCTTTATAAAATCTAGAATCACAATATGTTCTATCCTTTCTTTGTCCAAAAAAATCATTTTCAACAACAACTCTATTTGCAATTTCAAAAAAATCATTAGAATTAAAAAAATCTTGTACATCTTTATCATTATACAATTTAGAAATATCATATACATGTCTAATTTTATTCGATAAAGTTCTTTGATAGTCATCTTCAAATGAAAAATCTAATATCGCAAATATTTTTTCTACAAAGGTTCTTTTTTTATTCAATACATTTACACTAAAATGTTCTAACTCAAATTCTTTAACGGCATCTGAGTGACCAGTTTGAATTAAGTACTCAGATATATATGAATTTATTTCTTTTGGCTCCCAAGGTTCTGGAATAGACATTCCGTTAATTTCTAAAATTAATTCTTTACTTGCTTGGAAAAAATCATCTTTTTCACTAACTTTATCATAGGAATAAATAGTCTTTCTAATATTACCACTTTTACTTTCTCTTGGATGATCTTTATGATAAGTTAGTTCTGTAGTTAATGCCTGTTCAATTTTTTTCATTAATTTTTTCTTTTGTCCATCGGACCCTGAAAAATTAATTAGTTGTAAATCTATATCCTCTGAAAATCTTTCAATTATTCCATAGGCTTTGGATAAAGAAGTTCCACCTTTAAAAATAATTTGATTTTTATATTCTGATTCAGATAAGGTTTTTAAAATTAATGTTACCCAGTAGTCTTTTTCAACATATACTTCTGATATTTTAAAATGATCGGCAGCTAATTTAATTAGATCTTTAAAATCTTGTTTATTTTTGTGTAATTTCATTATTTTATATTCCACCTTTTTTTATTTTTTATTGAACTTATATTTATATCAAACTTTGTAAATTTATTTAAGGTATTTTCTAATTTATCTAATTTCAAATTAGAACTCTCTTCAAGAATAGCACCTGTTAATGCCCTTGTCATAGGAGAATAATTCATGACTAATTTTAAAATTTTTATTTGTTCATTTTCATTTAATTTTATTATATTATTTTTTAATATTTTATAACTTTCATTAATATCAGAGTCTGGAATTTTTTTTATGTTTTTGATAGTATCTAATAATTGTAAGGATTTAATGTTTTCTTTTTTTATAGGTACTATTGTTTGTACATATTTTATTTTACTCCCATTTATAGTTTTAAGAGGTTTTCTTTTATTTACGGCCACTTCTATTGTATTTGGAATTTGAGTAGTAAGACCAAGTTTATTATAGATAAACCCTCCTGTAATATAACCTTTCGTTTCTTTTTTTTCTTCTAATTCTTTTTTTATTATTTCTATAGTATTAGGGTTTAAATTTCCAAACCTTGTTGTTTTTGTTTTATAAAATACTCCTTTTTCTATTCTTTCAATCTTATTTTCCTTAACTAATCGACTTAATATTTTTGCTAAAGCAAGGCTGTTTTTAAATTGTTGTTCCAAGTCTTTGTATTTAAAGATTGTCCCATCTTTAAATTTATCTATTTTTTTTCTAACTTCGGTTGCAACTTTCATAGAGCTCACCTCCTAATTAATTTTAGTTTAATAAGTTAAAAAAGTCAAGTTTTTAGCGTTAAAAACTTGACTTTTTTATTAATATGTATCATAACTTTAAAAATTTCACTCGAAGCATTGAGTTAACTAATTATATCATAAAAATATTAGTTCATTTGAATTTAGGTAATTTATGAATTATCCCTTAATAATCATAGGATTTTTCAAATTCTGTTAATTCAATATAATCTCTATAAATTATGTATCCATAGACAGTAGATCCTGCCGCTGCTTTCCTCCAATTTTTTCCTGATTTAAAATAGACTGTTCCTTTTTTTAGTTTCATAGAAGCAGAAACTTTTATGGTCTCCTATTTATCTTTGGTAGGTGTTAATACTCTCTAACTTCGTTTCTAAGCAATTTTAGATTTTAATCATGTAAACCTTTAACATGATATTGATTATAGTCTTAAAAATCATAGTGGCACAATTAAAAAAAGACAAATAGATTTAGTTTATCTACTTGCCCTTCTTCGGATATTTAATATGAATGTTCCTATTGCTTATTTTGGAACTCTCACAATATTTTAATTTATTTTTCTCCATTTTTATAATTTCTTTTCTTTTGGATTTCTCCAGTTTGAGTCTGTCTCATATTTTATAGAAATTTTACATTAATTTTTAGAGTTTACACAAAACTTGCAACAGCCCTTTTTGATTATAGAATAACCATAAATCTCATTATAGTATTTTTATTTCCCATGACAGTTCTGTAAACATATGGATCAAGAGCTATTACCGTAACTTCAACTCTTCCGTGTCTATAATTATTATTTGGGTATACTATGTCTGTGTTAGCAAAATCTACTCTTACTATTTCGTCTCTTATTTTATAAAGTGCTGATTTTTTGTTTATTATCTGTATTGGTTTTCCTAATTTTATAGTGGTTGCTTGACCTTTTATAGTATAAGGGTTTTTATTCCTTATATCTCCAATATCTCCATCATATAATGTTTTTAATTTAGTATATTTAAATATTCTGTCTACATATTTATCTACTGTCGTACCACTCTTTATTCCTGCTCTAAATACATCTGGGTTTAGATTTTTATATCTTTTTTGCCCTTCAATGCTTTTCCCATTACCATTTCTGTAATAATTTGCTTCAGTTCTGCTATAACCCATCTTAGTGTATTTCAGTATTTCTTTTTCAATTTTTTCGATAATTCTCTTATTTTCTTTAACTTTTTCTAAATATCTATTTAATTTACTTATATTCACTAAGAAGTATGTTTTATTTTTATCTTTGCTTTTAGGTTTTATACCATAAAATATTTTATACTCATCACTGTCTCTTCGCAAACCAATAGAATAATTAATGCTGTCTTTATTTCTGGAATAACTGTTTTCATATTTTTTTACTAGTATTCTAAATGAAGACTTCCCACCATTTTTATTAACAGTATCGATATTATAATTAGTATATACGAGGTCACCTTCAATAACGTCTTTTAAAGTTTCGTCAGATATCATATATTTTCGTTTTTTACTTTCTCCAAAGAACTCTACTTCTACAGGGTCGCTAAATGTAGTGTAAGTATAGTTAAGTTTCGATAATCTTGATTTTGTATTATGATAGATGTGATCTCCAAAGTAGTCAAGGCTATAGTAAACACCTTTTAAATCAATATTTTCATTGCTGGTAGTCAAAGATGATCTAACATTATTTTTACTAATATTTTCACCTTCTTTTATTTCTATTTTAGAACAATTAACTAACAATAAACTAATGACAATTATAAATAATATTTTCTTCATAAACCATTCTCCCTTTTTTAAATTTCCTTTATTTTTAATTTATTAAGATTATTTCTCATTTAATCCAATAAAGCCATCAACATTAGCATCCTTTATATTTACTTCTTGTTCATCTCTTGGAATAGTAGAGTCATATAAAGCATCTATTGCAATTTGTTTTCTAAAGTCTATTCTTTCCTTTAACCATTTTTTTGAGAACTTTTTAATTTATTTTTTTTATTTTTTGTTTTTAAATTTTTCATATAGTTACTATAAACAGCTTTTAATAACTCCTCTGATTGTTTATTGAATTCTTCCTGATATCCTATTCTTAATATACCCTCGTTATAAAACTTAATACTTTCATTATCAATTTCTTTTTTTAAAGAATTTAATTTTTTCTCCATTTCTTTTTTCGATAGATTAGAATCTTTTAACTCAACTACTACAACCTGATCTCCTCTATTTAATATCCCGGTAGTTACATTTTCTTCGGCTGCATATCCTATTAAATTAATAAATGTTATTAGTATTAAAACTATTTTTTTCATAAATACTTCTCCCCTGACTATTTTAACTTAAAATACACAGCGTCTTTATATAAAGTAATATATTATATATAGATTAAATATCATCGATATTATAAGCACTATTTTCAATTTCATTATAAAACTCATAAAAAATCCAAGTCTTAAAAAGTAAAATGTTGCCGTTAATACACCCATAATTAAAGAACCTAAATAACCATAGTTGCTATTGGTTAATCTATCCAGAATAAACCAACCTAAAAGTATAATTAAACAAGCATATGATAGCGAATATTCATTTCTAGCTTTTTTATCATAACGTTTAAAATTTTCTGCTGTAGCCCAATGATTAAAAAGCATTCCTGTCAATTGTATTGGTGATAAAGAAAACCACATTAATCCAGAAACAAATAAAGGTAAAAAATCATGAATACTTATATTTTTTCTAATTAATATAACTCCCCCTATTGTAGATATTACACATAATACTACCCAAATTAACATTTTATCACTCCTTTTTTAAATTTTTTATTCTATTCTTTTTTTATAAAAAAAACTTATACACTTCCTAAATTTTTTTAACTCTTCCCACTTAAAAGTCTACGTCAAAATAAATCTTTTTCAAATTTTTTCCATTCTTTAATATTTTTTTCAAGCTTTGAAGTAATAAAATCTTTTAATAATTTACCTTTATTTTTTTCAGAACACTCTTTAGTTATATTTAAAAATATATCTAAAAAAACTTCCTCAGTGACCTCTTTACGATAAATAACATGACGATACCTAACCTCTTCTACAAATTTTAAATAATCGTTTTCATTATTTATTACATTTGATTTTTTTAAAAATAAAATTTTCTTCCAATGTTTTTTATCCTCTCCTTTTATTACTGCTTTTATTATTTTGGATTTTATTCTTATTGAATGATACCCTATAAATAATCCAAATATTAAAAATATCGATAACATTATCTTTCTCATTAATTTTTCATTTAGTTTTTTGTCTTTGAAATTTGCTTTTTCTTCGATTTTTTGATTTTCATATTGGATAATTGATCCTCTGTCTAGTATCCCATCTTTATAGTTTCCCTTATATTCTATTTCTCCATTCTTATAATAGGTAATTGCTTCTCCATCTAGCTTTCCATTTTTATAACTTGCTTTTGATTTAATTTCTCCACTTTCATAATAGGTAATAGATTCTCCTGTATATAGGTTTTCTATTTCTTCATAATTAGTTTCATCTTTATCTTGTAATTGATTTGGATTAATAGATTTTTTCTCTAATGATATATTTTCAAAGTTTTCTTTATATTCAATATCACCATTGTAATCGTACTTAATCCATTCACCAAAAGGTTCTCCCTCTTTATAACTTCCTTTTGCTGCTATTTTATTATTAGAATCATAAAAAATCCATTCTCCTTCTTTTTTTTCATTTTTATAATTTCCTTCTGAATAGATTTGATCTTCTCCATAAAAAGGACTTTCTGTTTTTCCAGTCTTTTCTACTTCGATTTCTCCTATTCTTCCATAGTTAAGCCTTAACATACTATAATCTATTGGATTGTCATAATCAGGGTTATAGTTATATCCTTTAACTAATAAATCTCCTATTTTATAATTTTTTCTTCGATCAATTTCCCCATTTTCATCATAAAAAATCCATTCACCATCTTTTTTTCCATTTTTATAATTTCTTTTAAGTTTAATTTGTCCAGTTTCGTAATAACTAATAACTGTTCCTGTGTATGGAGTTTCTTTATTTATTTCATAATATATCCCGTTTTTATTTTGTAATTGGTCAAAATTAATTGTTTTTCCATAACTCATTAAACTAATGCTAAACAGTAGTATTAATAATATTTTTTTCATTATCTTTCTCCTTCTTTTAATTATTTTTTAAGTTTTATTCAAGATTAATCTTATCTTTAAATTTTGAAGAAGTCAATTTTTTAAATAGAATATGAAAAGTTAGTAAATTAACAAATAATTTCTTGTACAGTTATTTGATACTATTTAAATTTTTGTTTGTAGCCCTGGTATTTTTATTGGGTTTCAGATTGTCCGAGGTAGTTAAAATACTTTAAATCTGTTCAATCCCAATAATATCAGTAGGTGACGTGCAATTTAATTCCTTTTATATTTACTTTTGTTACTTCTATTAATTTTTAATTTTTCATAATATATTAAAAAAGGACTTCTAAATTTAGAAGTCCTTTTTCACTCGAAGCATTAAGTTAACTAATTATATCATAAAAATATTAGTTCATTTGAATTTCGAATTTTTAGTTATTCTCCTAGAGAATCTTCTAAAATATTTATCTCTATTAGCTGTATTTTTTTCAATAATTTTTTCAACAGATCATTATATTCAAGGATATTAAGAGTATCAATTTTTAGTTTATTTTTATCCATTTCAACCTCTAACAATGTTCTAATTACTTTTACTTCTGTTAAATCTACTTTTAATTTTGCTGTGTATTCCATTGTGATCACCCCAATTTTTATTTTCATAGGTAATATATATCATTTAATCTATTTTCCTTTGGATAATTCATAAATTATTCATCCTTAATAATCATATGATTTTTCAAATTCTGTTAATTCAATATAATCTCTATAAATTATATATCCATAAACAGTAGATCCTGCCGCTGCTTTCCTCCAATTTTTCCCTGATTTAAAATAGACTGTCCCTTTTTTTAATTTCATAGGAACCGAAACCTTTATAGTCTCCCACTTATCTTTCGTGGGTTTTAGGACTGCCTTTAAAAATTCTGCGTCTTGGTAGATCTTTATCAATTCATCTGTACTTTCATCTAAAATGGTCAATTCCATATATCTAGAATTTTTTCCTATAACTAACCATCTTCCTTCTTTTATGTATCCATTGGGAAACCTTAATTTACCTTCGATATAAGATATATTAAGACCTTTTTTCAGATAATTTTCATATGCCATATTATAGGATGCCATAGTGGTTTGGATAATAATTCTAGCTCCTCCTAATTTATTGACATGTCCCATCATTAAGCTCATAAATAAAAAAATGACTATCAATATCAACTCTGACCGAGATCCTGATCTGATTCTATAATTTCTACCTGCCAGAACAAAAAGTTTCTCTGAAAATGGATTGAATAACATAACCCCTGAAACATTCCAGGAATCTAAAACTAAATGAGAGATTGCTCCCATTGTTATAAAAAATAAGGGCTTATAAAAATATAGACCTATTAAATTGAGTGGTACCCATAAAAGTAGGGAATGGGTTAAGGTTCTGTGCCCTACTTTTTTATTTAAATAGATTGAGATAGGAGAAAATATCATCCCAACTGTGCTTCTGGGATGATCTATATCAGGTAGGAGAGATCCTATCCCTACCAAAGCTATAGTTGTGGTGGATTCAGCTCCTAGCATGAGGCTAGTGGCTACTGCGAAGGTAATGTGGGTAAGGGCTATCATAGTAATCACCTCCTTTTGAAAACAAGTAGAAAGTAGCAGGTAGTAAGTAGTAAGTTTAAAAAAAATACTCACTACTTGCTACTTCATACTTACTACTTTACGAAAAATCTATTTTCTCGTAAGTAATCGGATGAAATATCTGAGGAAATAAGCTACCCCCATTAGGAGACCACCCATTAGGTAGAGATCTTTATCTCCTAATCCTCTGGCAATATATCTGAAAATCATAATTCCGGCTATAAGTAAGAATAAAACTGGTGCTATATTTATCTCTTCACCTTCTACCCTATCATCATCATATCTCAGAGCCTCACCACGGGCTATTGCCCACGCTCTCCCTGGAATTCCTCTACCTTGAATTACTAAGTCTGTAAGAGGAACTATGGTTCCTGTATGAGATATACAGTTTTCTGCTAATTCTTTTCTAAAAATCTTTTTTATTGGATGTACTATTAATTTTTGTTTCCCCCACACTATTGTTTTAATATGTTCTTTGAAAGGTTCTAATCCTGCCATATAAAAGGTCCAAAGTTCATTAAGTGCTTTGAAAAACACCGCTTCTTTTTGGGTCATCCTATCTATATCATCTATAAAGATCATTAATTTTTTTCCTGTAATGATCTTATTTTCTAACTCATCATTATGAAGCTTTCCAACTATCTCACCTTGAGCTTTGACTATTTGTTTTAAAATAAGGCTGAAGGAGTTGGAGCAAGAAACAAATACTTTCCCAGTATGGTTGAGACTTTCATAACTCCATTTTAGGAGTTCACTTTTCCCAATTCCTCTCTGACCAACTAAAATAAAGGGTCTGTGGGATTTTAAGCGAGGATTTATTTCTTTTTGTAATAGGTTATCGCGACCGACTAGCATAAGGTAACACCTCCCTGAAAAATAATTAAGTAGAAAGTAGTAGGTAGCAAGTAAAAAACTTACTACTCACTACTTCATACTTGCTACTTGGGTCTATTGCAGCATAGTTTCTATTTTTCTTTCTATAGATTCTATTGTTAGATGTAGGTCTAGAAGTTCTTCCTCTGTTTGGAAATAAGACTTTATATCACTGGCTCCGTTATCTCCCATAAAAGCTTGGAGAGCTTCTTTTTTATCTTTTAAAAGTAAGAGTAATTTTCTGTTTTTCTTTAAGTTACTTATGAGATCTGATCCATCCTGAAGATATTTTATTTTTGAATTTCTCCGACTAATCTTTTGTTGTTTTGAATAGATAGGAATAGAAAAACCTACTCCAGATCTAAATTCTGAGTCTGAATTATCATAGTAGTTACCAACATTTACAGTGAGTGCTAAATCTAACCCTCCATATATTTGATCAGCTCTTTTATTTAAAGCTGTCCAATATTCTTCTGAGGTCATAGAGAAAAGACAAACAGTAAGTAGCAGGTAGAAGATAGTAAGTAAAAGATGGAAAATATTAAATTTCAACATAAAAATCACCTCCTAAACTTCTATTTTTAAAATAAAAAAATATTTATGTAAAGCTAGATAATATCTAGAAAATAATAGATAATTTAAAACTTCCTCAAAATTACTTTTAACAAAAGTTGTTTTTATATTTATTTTTAATATTCCACAAAAATCAAATTTTCATTTAATAAAAGTTGTTTTTTTACTTTATATAATTAACAAAAGTTGCTTTAATTTAGTAGAATCACTGGTTTAATTGGCTTAAATAACATTTTAAAAGTAAAAAAATAAAAAGAAAATATTAAAAAATCTCTGAATTCAAATTTCCAAAAGTTGCTTTTTCATATATAAATTAGCTATTTAAAGCTTTTTAATAAAGATTTCCCTTTAAATTTCTATTTATGACTAGATTAATAATCAAATATCATTTCTAAAAGTTGCTTTTTTCTTTTTTATATCTTATACTTTATAAGTATATGGAATGTAGTTTCTAAAAGTTGCTTTTTCTTTTAATTTCTAAAAGTTTTCAAAATAGAGTTTCCAAAAGTTGTTTATAAGTTTCCAAAAGTTGCACATAGATTTCCAAAAGTTGCTTTAGAATTAACAAAAGTTGCACATAGGTTTCTAAAAGTTGCTTTTGAGGTAATCTAGCCCTAATTTTTAAAGGCTAAAAGGGTCGGAAAACTATAAAACTTAAAAACTATAAAACTACAAACAGAAGGTAGGAGTTATTTTATGAAAAATAATAAAAAAGAAAATATATTTAACCAACATTCAGCTTTAACAACTTTTAAAGTTAAAGATGGAAAATATTATAAAATTGGCGTCGAGAAAAGTATCTTTGCATTATTATTAAAATCTCAATATGAATTAAAAGAAGAATTTAAAAAATTATTCTTAACAACTCTAAATCAAATAGGAATTGCGAAAGAAAATCATGAAAATGTTTTAGAGATTGCTTTTACAAATAAAAAAGATTTTAACATAAGTACAGAAATTTTAAATTCAGAGTCATTAAAAACAGTGAGTAAAACTATAATTGATTTTAAAGTAGATCAATTGAAAAAAAGAACCAGTGATGAAAGAATTATTAAATTAAAAACTGCTGATATAAAAAATCTATCTTTAAATAATTTAGATAATGATAAAATAAATGATATCAAATTAAATCAAATTATATTAGAAATCAAAGATTATTGTAAAGATATTGCAGTAAAAAATCAACTAGATCAAAAAGAAATAGATTTTACTATATTGGCCAATTCAATAGGAACAAATAGTACTAAACTTAAAAAAAATATTGTACAAGCAAGTAAAACTGTTTTACAATTTAATTATATTAATAAAAAAAATATAGAAATAGATATTGTAACTAGTCTTTTAGCATCAGCAAGATTTGAAATTGATAAAAAGAAAAAAACAACCTGGTTTACTTATCAGATACCAAAAGAAATTTTAGAATTACTTCTGATACCAAAAGTATATGTTCCTTTAGAAGGGGTAGTAGTAAATAAACTTAATGGAGTATATACTTTAAGGATGTATTCTTTATTGAAAGATCATTTAAAAAGAGGAACTATAGAATTGACTAAAGAAGAAATGTTTGAATTCTTTGCACTGCCTAAATCCTATTTAAATAAAACTAATCTTATAAATAAATTTTTAAAACCGACTTTAGAAGAAGTAGAAAAAGTATCTGGAATAGCAACAGAATATGAATTTGTTCCGAAAAATAGATATAAAAAAGTAGTTTTTAAACATAAATTAGAAAGAAAAGTTAAAACAGAGGCTCCAACTATCGTGGAAAAAGGAGAAAAAATAGAAAAAGTTAAAGGTAATGAAAAAATATTGAAAAAAATAGAAAAAGCTAAGAGAAATATATATATATCTAAGTCTTGGAATAAGAGAACAGATAATAAAATAAAAAGAATTCTTAAAGAAGATGGAGAGGAATATGCTATTTTTATATTGGATGCTCTCTACAGTAATTTAAAAAAAGAAATACAGACAACTCTGGTACAGTATATAAATGGAATTATTAAAAATAATCCTAAAAATGAAGTGGTAGAAGAGCAGACAGAAGTAAAGAGTAAGAAGGAAGAAGTAAGAAGTGAAAATCTAAAAATAAATAAAGAACAGAAAAGTTTATTTGGAGATATATTAGATGCTGAAATAGTAGAAAATAGTAAGGAGCAAGTAGTAAGTAAAAAACAAGGAATAAATAGCACGGATGAGGTAGAAACTGAAAAAGAACTTAAAGAAGAAGAAATCAGTGAAATAACTAAGAATTTTATTTGGGGGATGTTTGAGAAAATAAAAAAAGAGGAACAAGAAAGGTATAAAAAAGCAGCTGTCGAATTATTTTTGGAAGAAGTTGGGAAAGAAAAATTAGATAAACTTCATACAACAATATATAAACATGCAGAAAGAGAATATATTATAAAAGTTATGGAAAAAGAGATGAAGGGTTAGAATAACTAAGTAAGAAGTAAGAAGTAAGAAGTAAATAAGATTTGTACAAAGTAATAATGATTTTATTTCTAAATTAAGTATTTTTTTAAAAGAGGATTATTTAAGTAAAGAAGAAGCTGAATCGTTGTTGAAATATTTAAATGAAATAATAAGTCTATTGGTTGTAACAGTGAAAAAAAGAAAACAGTAGGAGGGGAAATGGGGAAAATTATAACTATTAAAAATAATAAAGGAGGAGTAGGAAAATCTACTCTCTCTAAAAACATAGCTCATGGTTTGGCATTATTAGAAAACAAAGTAGCACTTATTACAACAGATTCTCAAAATGATAGTTTAATTTTATTAGGTGGATGGTTTGAAGGTGGAAAAGGATTAAAACACCATATTCAAACTGGTAATGATGTAACTATTAAAGTAAGGGAAAATTTGGATTATATTCCTGTGGAAACAGATATTTTTGGAAATAATCTGAAAAAGAAAATAGTAAAAGCTTTTGAAATATTTAGAGAAAATTATGATTATATAATTGTAGATTCAGCTCCTGTATTTAATGTACTCAACGAAACTATATTAACAATTACAGATGAAATAATAGTTCCTACTAAGCTAGATAAACTAAGTATAGCAGGGATTATGAGATTGATTAATAAGATAGAAGGGGAAAAAATCTCTGTGGTAGTTCCTAATTTAGTAAGGAATACAAAACTTAATAAGATGTATAATGAGGAATTAGAGGAACTTTTGGGAGAAACAGGAGTGTTATTATCAGCTCCAATTCATGAAAGTGTAATAGAAGAAACTCTTTCTGAAAAAGGGAAAACTATATTTGAAACTGCTTCTAAAAAAGCTGAGAAGATGCAAGAAGTATATGGAGAAATCATAGGAAATATAATTAAATAGCAAGAAATAAAAAAAAGTAGTAGATAGTAAGTAGTAAGTAAGTAAGTAGTAAGAAAAAAGTAGTAAGTAGCAAGTAGGAGGGAAAATGGCAAAGACTAATATAAATGTTTTGAATAAATTAAAAGGGCAAAGTAAGAAGCTAAAAGCTAAAGAAATAGTGAAAGAAGAAGTAAAAAGTAAGGGAGATGAAGTAAAAAATATAACTCAAGAAGAAAGAGGATTGATTCTTAAAAATTATTCTTTGGATTTAGATGTAGAAGGTCAAACTAAAAGTTTTTTGGAAGACCAGACTATAAAGATCCATGGAATATCTACGAAGATGTATAATGAATTAGGAGAGATATTTTTTGAAACTCAGAAAAAACTTAGTAATAATAAAAATGGTGTTTTTGAAAAATGGTATATTCAATTAGGATTTAAAAAAATGCCTGTTTATAGGTTGATAAATAGATGGAATTATATCGTCACAAAATGGGACAATAAAAATTTAATAGAAAATTTGCCTATTAGTCTAAGCTATGAAGTAAGTAATCCAAATTGTCCTGAAGAACTCTCAGCAAAAGTTTTGAGTGGTGAAATAACAACATTGAAAGAATTTAAAGCAGAGAAATATTTGTTAGAGGATGTAGAAACACCTCCTATGCTCTTAGAAACATTTGAATATACGGATTTCAGTGAAAGGTATAAAGCAATATCTAAAGTGGCTAGTAAACGATTTGAGGAGCTGTCAGAAAGTAAGAAGATGAGAGTAGAAAAGATATTGGAACAATTGGAGAAGGTACTTAATTGAGTAGTGAAGAACAAGTAGTAAGTAGTAGGTAATAAGTAGCAAGTAGTAAGTAGCAAGTAGTAAGTAGTGGGTAGTAAGTAGCAAGTAGTAAAAAAATAAAAGTGAGTCAGGGAGGGGAATTATGAAAGATGATATTAAGGAGATAAAATCATTTGAATTCGCCAAAAGAATTATTAAACTCTATAAATACTTAACTACTGAAAAAAAAGAATATATTTTGTCTAAACAGCTGCTTAGAAGTGGAACAAGTATAGGAGCTAATATTAGAGAGGCAAAATATGGAGTGAGCAGAGGTGATTATCATAATAAATTGATGATTGCGTTAAAAGAAGCCAATGAAAGCCAATACTGGATAGATTTATTAGAAGAAGAGTATTTAACGAAAGAAGAAGTTAGATCACTACAAGAAGATATAAAAGAATTAATAAAAATATTGGTCAGTATAACTAAAAAAACTAAAGAATAAAAAGTAAGGGAAGATGGAAATTAAAGTTCTGTTTTCCTTTTTTATTATTTAGGAAATTATACTAGTAAGGGAGACATAAATATGATTTTATCTAAAAAGTAGATAAGAGAGAAAGTAAAAAAAAGGGAGGCGATCTTATGAAAAAGATATTATTAATTTTCTTATTACTAGGAACTTTGGTATTTGGAGAAATATTAGTTGGGAAAGTAATTAAAGTATATGATGGAGATACTATTACTATTTTGGTAGATGGAAAAAAAGAAAAAATTAGATTTTTTGGAATAGATGCACCAGAAATGAAACAAAATTATGGTGTTGAATCTAGAAATTTTGTAAGAAGTAAAATTATGGGTAAAAAAGTAAAAGTAAAGATAGTTAATACTGATAAATATGGTCGAAAAGTAGGAAAGATTTATTATAGTAATAATAGATATCTAAACCTTGAATGTGTAAAAACAGGTAACGCTTGGTGGTATGAATATTATGCTAAAAAAGAGTATGATTTGAAATTAGCACAAGAACAGGCTAGGAGATCAAGGAAGGGTTTGTGGAGAGAGAAGAATCCAGTGAATCCATATAAGTGGAGGAAAAATAAAAAGTAGAGGAGAATTTTCCTCTACTTTTTTTAGTTATATCTAATTTTAAATGTGAATAATTAATCAAAGAAAGTTCTAAGGGTGTCACCCTTAAGGGACTCCATTTCTTTTCATGAGCAAAAGAAATAGAGGAAAGAAAAGCTCACTTTTTCTAAATGATGTTATATGAGCGAGTCCATAGATCCCCGTTTCTTAGTGAGATGCCTGACGGGCATAATAGGTCCGACGAAACTCGTAACACATCTACTGAGAAGTAGAGTAACATCTAGAAAAAGACTAAATTAAAAAAATAAAGACCTTATCGTTGTTGTAGTAACAGAGGGTTGAAGCTTAACGACTATAAACTTCAAAATTAAAAAAACTAAGAAAAACAATTGGAAATTAAAAAAATTCTCTAGTAAAATTTAGAGAATTTTTTTATTAATCATAGTGATATCTGCATTGTAGTATAACTATTTTATTATCTTCAACTATATAAACTATTCTATGCTCTATGTCTAATCTTCTTGACCAGAGACCTTTTAAATTATTTTTCAGAGGTTCAGGTTTCCCTATTCCTTGAAAAGGAGTTCTAATTATATTTTCTATTAGTTTAATTAATCTTTTAAACTTTTTTTTATCATTGATAGCCCAGTAATTATAATCTTCTAATCCATTTGTTGTAAACTCTATTCTCATTACTTTTCACCATTTAATTCATCTAATGTAAAACTAGTAGTCTTTCCAT
>NZ_JBATVM010000233.1:0-7398 GCF_049671765.1 Psychrilyobacter sp. | reverse complement strand
AGATTGGTTTAATAGCTAACCAAAAGTTTTTTTCACAAAACTGACCAGAGCTAAGAAACCGATAAATAGAATCTTTAGAGATTTTAGAATCAGTAATATTTTGTAGATCTGTAGAATGAGCAGATTTTGTTGAAGCAATTAAAAAATTTGAGTATGTTTCGAGTAGATTTTTATTCATAGAAGTTACTCCTTTAAATGTTGTTATTAGGAGTATATTTCTTTTTTAGGAAAAACCCTACCGCGAAACATCAGTTATTATTATTAAATCTAATCTAGGATTTTCTCCATGGGATGTATTACACCAAGGGATATCTAAAGTTACACATATCACAATAGGTCAAGCCAGTATTTTTGTCGGATTTGTAGTTATAATTCTGGATTTTTTTCTGGGAGAACGAATAGGAAGCGGGAGGATATGCAGGTGTGGGAACAGTAATCACTGCTCTTTTCACAGGAAGTTTTATCCAAGGAATTTTTAAATTATTTAAATTTGATGTAAAATCCGTAGTTCAGCGAGATATAAAAAATAACAATCTATATTTATAGTCATCTATATCATTATCATTTTCCAAATCATATATTTTTTAACGATAATTTTGATTTTTTTACAATTTTAAGTTCAAAAAAAAGGAATGTTTATAATATTCAAGAAAAGTATAATAGAATATAAACTTCTCCATGAGAATGTACTTTAATTTTTAAAAATTAGAAAACGGAGGTAATGTGATGAATAATCAAAGACAGAATTGGAAAGAGCAATTAAACTATGAATATGAAAATCATATTTATACTATGCAAGACACAGAGTTCGATAATGAAATCTTAGAAAGTTTTGAAAACAATATGCATGAGCTTTTCTTAGCAGTTACATCTACAGATCATACCACTAACGGATATAAAAAACTGATAAGAGCTATAGAGAATTTTAACAATATTTTTTATGCTCAAAAAAATATTTTTGACTTGGATATCCGATGTAAAGAGATTCAATAGAAAAACAAATAGTCAACTTTAAAATAATAAACAGATAGATAAAGGAATTTTTTCCTTATATTGGTATAGTTATTTGTAACATTTTTTATAAAACAAGGAGGCAAAATATGGCAAAATTATTTGGAATTTATAAGTGTGAAATCTGTGGAAACATTACTAAGATTTATCATGAAGCTGGTGGTACTTTAAGCTGTTGCGGACAAGATATGGTACATCAAGTGGCAAATACAACAGATGCTGCAGTTGAAAAACATGTCCCAGTTATAACTAAAATAGAAGGTGGATTTGAAGTTAAAGTTGGTGAAACTCTTCATCCTATGACTGATGCTCATTACATTGAATGGATAGAGTTAACTGTGGATGATTGCTGGGTAACTACTGCATTCTTAAAACCTGGGGATGAGCCAAAAGTTACTTTTAAAGGATGTTTAGGTAAAAAAATAGAAGCTAAAGCATACTGTAACTTACATGGTTACTGGAAAACAACACTTTGATCTTAACAATAGATAGAAAAACAGGGGAACTAACTCCTGTTTTTCTTCTTTCAAATCTTTAATCAATATTGTTTTTATCTTTAGTTATTGAATAATAACTAAAAATTATATATAAAAAAGGAGTATTGTATGTATCTTAATTTACAAAAAATAATAGAAAATAAAAATTATCCATATATTCTGGGATTAATTTTATTTATTATTTATATAGTCTTAATGAGAATTTGCTATCGATTGCTAAATAAACTTACTAGAAAATCTCTAGTATACTATAAAATTAAAATAGGAAATAAAATAACAGGAATAAAGATAGGAAACTATGAGGTTATAAATAGCAAGATGCAGTTTGCATTTGTAAAAATAATTTTAAAAGGATTTAAATTTTTAATCTTTGGAATAATATTAATTTTTAGTTTACCCGGTTTATTTTATTTTAATCCTACTACAAAAGACATGGTAAGTACTCTATTTACCTTTGTTTCCGATCCAATTAAGATGATACTACTAGATATAATAGGGATTATACCAGATTTTATAACAATTATTATCATTTTATTATTTGTTAAATACTTTTTAAAATTTTTAAGATATCTGGCAGACGAGATTTCAAGTGGAACGATGAAAGTAAATGGGTTTTATCCAGAATGGGCAAGTCCTACATTTAATTTATCAAGATTATTTATTTATATACTAACTCTAACTATTGTATCTCCATACTTACCTGGAGCCGGTTCGCCCGCCTTTAAAGGTATCTCCATATTTGCAGGGATATTAATTTCGTTAGGATCTAGCACCTACATAGGTAATGTAATTGCTGGATTTATACTAACTTATATGAGATCATATCAAGTAGGAGATCGTATTAAAGTAAATGAAATAACAGGAGATGTTGTAGAAAAAACCATCCTTGTAACCCGAATAAAAACTCCTAAAAATGAAAGAGTAACTATCCCTAATGCCTCTATATTATCAGGACATATAATAAACTATACATATTCTGCAAAAAAATATAATATCATACTACATACAAATATAACTATAGGATATGATGTGGATTGGAGACTAGTTCACAAACTACTAGAAAAATCAGCTGGATCAATCGATGGAGTGTTGAACACTCCAAAACCATTTGTTCTGCAAAAAGCATTGGGAGATTTTTATGTTGAATATGAGATAAATTTATATACTTCCAAAGAAAAAAAAATGCAGAAAATAATGTCAGATCTTCATGCTAATATTCAAGACAATTTTCACGGAGAAAGAATTGAGATTATGTCCCCTCATTATAGGGTCAACCGTAATAATGATGAAGTGGCTATCCCTAGTAAATATATCAAGACAGAGAACAAATAATATTAAAAAAAGGACATGGATATGACAACAAAATCAAAAGTTATAAGGGAGATTAGTATATGAACATAAAATCATTACACCACATTTGTATCCAAACAGAATGTTACAAAGAATCGAAGAAATTTTATACTGAAATTTTAGGATTTGAAGTTATAAAAGAAACACCAAATTTTCATAAAAGAAAATATAATACATGGTTAAAATCAGATGAAATTATGATAGAACTTCAGACTGCTAAAGTATCAACAAATTTAAATGAATGGAGCTCTTTAAATGAAGGACCAGTACACATTTCATTTCTTGTAAAAGACATTCATATAGCATACGAAGAAATCAAATCTAAAGAATATAATAGTTTTAAGCTTAAAAATGGAAAAGAGATTTATAAAGTTGAAAACGGGTATCTTTTTAAAGTGAAAGCTCCTGAAGGAACAGAAATTGAAGTGAGAGATCAACAGGGAATTTAAAAGTAAAAAGAGCCTTCCACTATTTGAAAAGTGTCAGACTCAGAGGAAAGTATAAGCAAATTTATCTTTAAAACAAATTTACTAAGGAGGTTCCATTTATTAATCCCTGGGAAGATTAATAAAATATCTTCAAAACCTAACTACAAATTAATTTTAACTTAAAATATAATAAAAGTCAAATTAAACTTTTAAATAATAAAAAAATATTGATCTTTTTAGAAAACATAAAGGAAACTCTATAAAAACAAGTATAATATTTATAGTTCCTTTTATTTCTAATATTTAAAAATATCTTTCATACATATTAATAAAATAACCTTAAATTTTACTTTCAACTTAAATCTAAAAATGGAGGTGACTTATGATAACTATTGCTACAATTTTACTTTTTATAACTATATTATTTTTATATTTAAATAATAATAGTAAAGTTAAATATGTATATATCAATGAAAAAACAAAAAAATACCATTTGGAAGATTGCCCATATTCTAAAAATTTAAAGGAAATCCCTTTAAAAAATGCAATTAAAAATGGATATGAACCATGTAAAATATGTAATCATAATAACCTCCAATAAACTTAATTCCGAAAGGGCACTATAAATAGTGCCCTTTTTATTATCCTCTGAAATACATGTAAACAAGCCATTGTTTCCTAAAAAAATTAAAGAGTTATCAATTATACTTGCAGCTATAACAATCAGTGGAGTAACTTATGGAGCCCAATTAGAGTTAAAAGGTGAATTTGAACCTTGAATAGAAGAAAAGAGAAGAAATTAATTTTAATTTTTTTAGTCTCAATATTTTTATTATTTCCATTGAGATCGATATATTGAGAAAAAAGAAGACATGCGTAGAGAAAAAAATATCTTGTTTTTTATAAAAAAACAAAAAAAATTAAAGGATAAAAAAACTTTATACGTATAGCTTAATAAAATAGGTGCTACAAGTGTAAAGCTTAAAAAATTAAATCAACTAATTCAGTTAGAAAAAATAGGAAATAGTCATATCTTTGTGAATTTAAAGGGTTTAGATCCTTAATTTTAATTTTTACACACACAGTAATGTCCCAATACTATATTATTTAAAAGCTCTTGCTAAATAAATAATAAAAAGCATCAAAAAAAGTAGAATTTTATATTATTAATCAAAGGAGATGATTCAAATGAAAGATATTTATATTTATCCAGCAATTTTTTCATATGCTAATGACAATGATGATAATGATGATATTTTAGTAGAATTCCCTAATTTAGATGGAACTTTGACTTTTGGAAATACACCAAAAGAAGCCCACTATAAAGCTAAAAACTACTTAGAATCATACCTTTATATGTTAGAAAAGTATGCAAGGGCTCTTCCTATACCACCTAAAAGAAATGATATAAAACTTAAAGAAGATCAAGCTATAGAAATGATTAAAGTTAATCTAAATCTAATCCGAAATGAAATAAACAATAAAGTAGGATAAAAAATTATAATTAACTTAATGGTTGATTTATGAACTCTATAGAAATATTAGATCTTTATAAACCCTTACGTAGTAAATAAAAAGACAGCCCCTTTAAACTGTCTTTTTATTTACTATTATTTCTCGAAAATTACAAAAGAATTAGAAAGTAATATTAAAAACTATCTAAAGTAATCTCTTTACTCCTCTAGAATAACTCATAGTATTTTTTTATTCATATGAATCGACTTTTTTTTCATTTCCTTCAAAAATTTTGTTGAAATTTTGTTGTTTTTTTATGAAAATTCTAACTAGATTAGGATCAAAATGTTTTCCACTTTCAGACTTTATTATTTCTACAGATTTTTCGTGTGAAAAAGCCTCTTTATAAACTCTTTTTTGCCTCAAAGCATCATATACGTCTGCTATAGCTACTATTCTAGCTTCAATCGGTATTTCTCCTTCTTTTAAGCCTTTTCCATATCCAGTTCCATTCCATTTTTCATGGTGGTATCTAACTATATTTAAAGCCACAGAACTAATATCTAAATCTTTCATAAGATTATAACCAATTTCTACATGATTTTTCATTATTTCAAATTCTTCTACTGTTAATTTTCCAGGTTTTTTTAAAATATTGTCAGGAATTCCTATTTTTCCAACATCATGAAGTGAAGCATAGAGACTTATTCTATCAATATATATAGGCTTTAAACGGAGTTCTTTTGCTAAAACTTCAGAATACTTACTTATTCTTTTGATATGAGAGCCAGTATCTTCATCATTAAATGTATTCGCATTTTCTAAGGTTTCAACCAAACCAATTGTTAATTTTTTTAATTTATTAGAAACCCTTTTAAATCTTCTTAAATGACTATAAATAAAGCTTATTAGGACAATTGAAATTATAAAAATAACTATCGATAATTTATAATCTTTTGCTAATTCTATTTTTTGAAGAAAAAATTTACTTTTTTCTTCTTTTATTTGATAAGAAAATTTATTATTTAATGAATTTATTAAAAAATAAAGAGTCTTTTCTTTAACAGGCACTCCAAAACTTAATTCTACTTTATCTTGAATCGTTCCTGCAACTTTTAAATCATTTACATGAAATAGATTTGAATAATAATTAATTTGTTGTAAATCCCCTATTAAAATATCAGCTTCTTTAGAACTCACTGCCATCAATACTTCTTTTATATTTTTAAACCTCACTAAATTATTGCCAAACCCTTTATATAAAAGATATTCTTCAATAAATGAATTATCTACCACAGCTATACGATATTTTTTTAAATTGTCGAAATATGGAATATAGCCTTTATCACTTTTATTGAAAATCAATAACGGTATTTGAGTATAAGGTTCTGTTATAAATATTTTCTCAGTTTTAGAGATCAATTCATTATCATTAATACTTAAAATAAATGGATTGATATCAAAATCAGAATTTAAATTTTGTCTCTTAAATTTTATATTTATTCCTAATATTTTACCAACTTCAACAAAATAATCTTTCAAAAAACCTTCTGATTTATTATTCTTATCAGAATAATAGAGCTGTGGGAATTCTTCAAATAAGGGCATCAAAATTTTAATTTCATTCTTGCTACTAATATATTCACTAATTTGATCTGTTATTTCCAATTTGTTCTTAGTATAATTTAGCGATTCTTCATGAAAAAATTTCATAGTTAATTTCTTATTGTCAAGAATTTTTTCCATTATATCGATTAAAGGTTCAAACTTTGTCTTTCCCCCAATATAATAATCAGTTTTAAGAGCGCTGGAAAGATAATTTAATTTAATTCTATCATCATTATTATCTATTAAATATTTTAATGTATCTTGATAATCATCAATATAAATATCTGCATTACCAGATAAAAGAGCTTCTATACATTCTTTTTGATTAGCTTTAGGAAGTAATGTAACCGAACGACCATATTTTTTTACAATTTTATTTTTTATTTGATCTCCTTTTTCATAGACAATAGTTTTCCCTAAAATGTCATCTTTAAAATCAATAGAAGGAAACTCTGATTTTGTTACCATAACCCCATCTAATTCAATAGGTTGATCGATATAATAATACTTTTTATTATTTCTTTTGTAGTCTTCTACACCCATTACTATATCAGGTATTCCTAAATCCACAGAATTTTCAAATTTTTCAGTTCCTTCATCAATAATATGAAATTTTAATCCAGTTTCTTTTTCTAAAATTTTTATTATGTTTGGAAAAACACCTTTTTTTTGACCCTTGGAATGATAGTTTAATATCCCGCGATCTTTATCTAAATAAATAGTCATATTTATATCTTTATTTTTCTTTATCCATTCTTTTTCATTTTCATTTAACTTTATATTTAAACCTTCTATCCCGTAGATTGATATGCTACATAAAATAAAAATATAATATAATAGTTTATACATTAAATCACCCCTTTTCTAAAATCTATTCTGTTTTGATGTCTATTCCTCTTTTTATAACCTAGATTGTCAAATTAAATGCAACACCTGGTTCTCCCCAGAATACTTCATGGGGAGTTTTCCATCCTAAACATTTCCTGGGTGTATTATTTATTTTTTGTACTGCTATATTTACTTCTTCTTTTGTTAACTTTATAAAGTCC
>NZ_JBATVM010000232.1:0-12421 GCF_049671765.1 Psychrilyobacter sp. | reverse complement strand
TATTGCTGCTGTTGTTGTTGTCTTTCCATGGTCTACATGACCTATTGTTCCGATATTTACATGTGGTTTACTTCTGTCAAATTGCTCTTTTGCCATTGTTAAAGCCTCCTAAAAATTTAATTTATTTTGAATTTATATTATGACCCCATGGCCTAATTCACTGTTTTAAAAAAAAAATCCACACCCTTCCCTTAAATATTTAGTTTAAGAAATTTGTGCAGTTTTAAAAAATGGTGGTTGGAGAAGGATTTGAACCTTCGAAGGCTGAGCCGGCAGATTTACAGTCTGCTCCCTTTGACCACTCGGGAATCCAACCACGAGTATTTTATACCTCTTCAGAGATACGATTAATTATATAAAATAATACAAATTTTGTCAATTATTTTTTTAAGATTTTATGTAGATTTGATCATTTTCAACAACTATTTTTATCTTTCCTTCTTTTTGTAGAATATTAAAATATTTAAATAGTTCTATTTCATTTCTTTGAAGTAACTCAACCATCTCATCGATACTATATTTTCTTTTATTAAGCATATTTAAAATTAATTCTTCTAGTTTGTCACTATATTTTGGGAGTTCTTCCCTAGAAGTATATTTTTTTATAATTTCCACAGATTTCAAACCAGAACTTATAAAATACTCCCTAATTTCAGACAATCTTTTTATAGAAGCTGGTTTTATTTCCTTTATAGCTCCAGGTCTAGCCAAAGTATTCAATTGAATTGTAGTTATTTTTTTATCTTTAAGATACTCTACAAAGTTTTCTAATTCCTCCACACTATCGTTTATCCCTTCCACTATAAAAATTTCTAGATATACATCTTTTTTAGTTGTAGATAAAAATTTAGTCATTCCCTCCAAGATGTTTTTAATCGATAAACCTTCGATAGGCCGATTCATCCTCTTAAATATATCTTCTGATACGGCATCTAAAGATGGTATGATTAGATCTGCTTCTTCTAATGATTCCCTAACATCTAAATCATTTAGTAAACTAGAATTAGTTATGACTGCTATTTTACCACTATATATTTTTCTTACTTTTTTAATTATTGTACCTAAATCTTTATTTAATGTTGGTTCCCCACTTCCTGAAAAAGTTATATAATCAGGAGTCAGATTTTGTAATACATCTTTAAGCTCCTCTACCAATTTATTTATATCTATATAACTATCCCTCATATTATAAAATTTAGTTGTAGACCCACATTCACAATAGATACAATTTAGATTACATGTTTTAGACATAACCAAATCTACTCCTAAAGAAACTCCTAATCTTCTAGAAGGTACTGGTCCAAATATATATTTATACACTTTTTTTCCTCCTTTTTACAGTTTCATTTTTCCTAATACCAATGAATATATAGTCGAAGCTAATTTCAATGGATTATGTCTTACCGTTTTATTTTCACTTATTTCTATCAATGGTTCTTGAATTATTTTAAGGGAATATTTTTTTAGATTTTCCAAATCTATCTTTATCTCCTTAACATCTTGTTCCTTATATTTTTTCAAAATATCATTTGGAATTTTTTTACTGTTTACTATGACAGAATTAAAAAACTCTTCTCCTACATGGGAATATATAGCCTTTATATGATCTCCTACACTATAACCTGCAGTCTCTCCAGGTTGTTCCATAGCATTGGATACATACATTTTATGAGCCTTTGATTTTAATATAGCATCCTTTATTTCCTCTATAATTAAATTTGGCATGATACTAGTATACAGACTCCCAATTCCTACTATGACCATATCGGCCTGTTCAATCGCTTCTATAGTTTCCCTAACTGCCTTGGGTTTCTTATCAAAATATACTCGCTTTATTTTTTTATTCACAGCTGGTATCTTAGATTCTCCCACAACTATCTGGCCATCTTCCATCTCTGCAATAAGGGTACAGCTACTAGACGTCGCCGGTAATACCGTTCCCTTTATATTTAACACTTCATTTAGTACCTTTATTCCATCAACTATATTTCCTTCAATATTTATCATGGCTGTCAGCATCAGATTACCTATTGGATGTCCAGCCAGATCACTAGTTCCACCAAATCTATAATTGAGGAGTTCCTCTCCCTTACTTTCAAATTCACTAAGTGCTATCATAACATTTCTTATATCACCTGGTGCTGGTATATTAAACTCTGTTCTTAATCTTCCAGAAGATCCCCCGTCATCTGCTACTGTAACTATAGCAGTGATATCTAATGGAAAATATTTTAACCCTCTCAACAAGTTAGAGAGACCAGTTCCACCACCTAACACTACTACCTTTGGTTTGTTTTTCATAAGTCACCTCTTTTTATTTAATCCATTATAAGTATAGCACAAGATTATTGTACTCTTATAACAAAATTAAATATAAAAACAAGAGGTAATTAAATTTTAGTTTAATCACCCCTTATTTTTATATTTTTGTTCTACTTTAATTTTTATATTATTTTAACTCTTCTAATAAACTTCTATTAGATTTAATCATTGTTTTAACCATTAATTTGTTGATAAATTGATACCATTTATAAGTCATACCTTCCATTCCTTTAACAGAATCTATTACCATTTTTTTTAAAAATTCTAGTTCATCAAAACTCATCTTGATCTCAGTTATAGCTTTTTTATTACATTCTGTTTTTAAATATGTTAAAAAATCTAAAACACCTTTCATTTGAGGATTATTTTCAGACCCCATTTGTTTTTGAATCTCTTCTACAAATTTACCTAAAAATTTTTTATTATGTTTAGACATTTTCACAGTGTATTTTCTCTTTCCTTTTCCTATTCTTTGCATAGCATTTTGGATTCCCATCATACCTGACATATTTTTCATTTGCATTCCATTCATATTTTGCCCCTTCATATTCCCTCCATTATTTCATCTTCCCTATTATTTTTTCTATATCTATTTGTGTGATGTTACCTTGACGTAATATCTTAGGAGCCCCTCTCATATCGATTATAGTTGATACTACTCCTTTAGGTGTTTCATTATCATCTATCACTATCTCTACTCTAGATTTTATCTTTTCACTGAGTTCAGCATATGACCTAGGGCTAGGTTCTCCTGATATATTGGCACTTGTAGTAGCCAATATTCCCCCACAGCTTTCTATGATTTTTATAGATATTTTATGATCCGGAATCCTCACTCCTACACTAGTACCATTAGATACCATGTTAGAAGGTATTATCCTCTTCTTATCCAAAATTATTGTTAAACCACCAGGCCAAAAAACTTTTATTAGCTTTTCTATTTTTTTTCTATTCATCTCATTTATGACAGCAACTTTTTTCACATATTTTTTGTCACTTAAAAGAGCTATCAAGGGAGATTTTTCATCTCTTTCCTTTACTTTATAAATCCTATCCAATGATTTTTTTTTCTCAATACTTGCCCCCAATCCATACACTGTATCGGTTGGGTAAATTATTAGGCTTCCATCAGCTACCATATTTGAAATTTCTTCATAATTTAAATTACTGCTTTCAAATAATTTTTTCATAACTACCTCTTTTTTTTATGACATTTATTTTATATTTTATCATATTTTATCATTTTCCTCAAGATAGAAAGAAAAAAGGAAGTCCAAAGACTCCCTTTTAAAATTATTTTGTTATTTCAAATAATTCACTGATTGATTTATGTTCGATTACTCTTTTTATTCCTTCAGCAAATAATTTATCTACTGATAAGATTTTAATTTTAGATATTTTCTTTTCTTCAGGTATTTCAATAGTGTCTGTGATTATAATTTTCTTAAGTGGTGATGCTTCTAATCTCTCCATCGCAGGTCCTGAGAATACTGCATGGGTACAACATGCATAAGAAGCTATTGCTCCCATATCCATAATAGCTTGCGCTCCATTAGTAATAGTTCCAGCAGTATCTATCATATCATCTATAAAGATAGCTGTTTTCCCTTCTACTTCTCCTATTATGTTCATAATTTCAGACATATTAGGTTTTGGTCTTCTTTTGTCTATGATTGCAATCTTACAATTTAACCATTTTGCTAGTTGTCTAGCTCTTTTTACCCCACCGATGTCTGGAGATACTACTACTACGTCATCTCCTTTTAATCCATGTTCAATAAAGTTTCTAGCTAAAAGGGGTAATGCCTTAAAATGGTCTACTGGTATATCAAAGAATCCTTGAATTTGGTTTGCGTGTAAATCCATAGTCATTATTCTTGTAGCTCCTGCTGTTGTAAGTAAATTAGCTACTAATTTAGATGTAATAGGTTCTCTTGGGCTTGCTTTTCTATCTTGTCTAGCATAACCATAATATGGCATAACTACACTGATTTCTCTTGCTGAAGCTCTTTTTAACGCATCAATAAATATTAATAATTCCATTATACTTTCGTTTACCGGTTCTGTTGTTGGTTGAATTATAAATACATGACAACCTCTAACAGTTTCATGGATCTTAGTAAGAACTTCTCCATCTGCAAATCTAAGTATTTCTGACTTCCCTAAAGGTACTCCTAAATGTTCTACAATTTTCTTTGCTAAACTAACATTTGACGATCCAGTAAAAATCTTTATATCCTTGGCATTCTTAATCATGGTTATTTAGTCCACTCCTTCTTAATATATTGTCTTCCTCTAGCCACTGCTAATGCTCTAGCAGGCACATCCTTAGTAATTACCGATCCTGCTCCTATTACTGCTGAATCTCCTATATTTATAGGCGCTACTAATTCAGTATCACTTCCAATAAATACATTTTTCCCTATTACCGTTTTATGTTTATTAACTCCATCATAGTTACAAGTTATGGTTCCTGCTCCTATATTGGTATTTTCACCTATTTCAGCATCTCCTAAATATGTTAAATGTCCAGCTTTAACGCCTTTTTCTAATGTACATTTTTTAGTTTCAACAAAGTTTCCTATATGTACCTCTTCCTTTAAGTGAGTCTTAGGTCTTAGATGTGCAAATGGCCCTATAGTTACTCTATCTTCTACTATTGATTCTTCTATTACTGAAGATTCTATCCTTACATTCTCGCCTATTTTAGAATCTACTATTCTAGTATTTCCTATGATCTCTGTATTTTCTCCAATAACAGTTTCTCCACAAATAACTGCTCCTGGATAAATAATTGTATCTCTACCTATTTTTACGCTGTCTTCCACATATGTAGTTTGTGGATCTATTAAAATTGCTCCTTCTTCCATAAGAGCTATATTTTTTCTCATTCTAAGTACTCTTTCTGCTTGAGCTAATTGAACTTTAGAGTTAACTCCTAAAATCTCCTCATTATCCTCTAAGATAAAACTTTCTACTACTTCTTTTTCCTCTACTTGAATCTTTATTACATCGGTTAAATAATATTCTCCTTGAGCATTGTTATTATCCATCTTAGATAGTGATTTAAATAACTTTTTACTATTAAAAATATATACCCCTGCATTTACTTCTTTTATCGCCTGTATCTCAAAATTAGCTTCTTTTTGCTCTACTATAGCTTTCACAAGACCATCTTTTTTTACTATCCTCCCATATCCAAATGGGTTTTCATAGACAGAGGTTAAAATAGTTGTAGCTGCCTTAGTAGCTATATGTTTATCATAAAGTTTTTTTAGTGTTTCTGACCTTAATAATGGTGTATCTCCACACACTACCATTACATCTCCATCATAACCTTTTAACACATCTTTTGCCATCATTACTGCATGACCTGTCCCTAACTGTTCCTTTTGAACAACATAGGTATTTTGCTCTCCTGCATTTTTCAAAACAATATCTTTTTTATGACCTAATACTAATATGTTTTTTTCTACCATTAATTCATCTAATATGTTAATTATTTTTTTTACCATGGGTACCCCATTTACTTTGTGAACAACCTTTGGTAAGTCAGAATTCATCCTCGTACCTTTACCTGCTGCTAATATAAGTGAAACTAATTTCATTCTTCCATCACCTCTCAGTTCAATACCTAGAAGTATAGCATATTCGTCAGAAATTTTCAATTCTTAAAGTCCTCTTTTCCTTTTCAATATTTTATTAAGAATACTCTATTTATAACCAAATAATAATATATTCATTCTCTCTTTTTTATAAATTCAAAGAAATATAAAATAAGTCAATGATGTTAGACCCAAACAATTACAATTCAATTTTTTATTTGTTCCAGAAATTTTATATTTATAAAAAAACTAATAATATTTTTATAACTCTCATTCACCAGTATAATTTCCAAAATAAAAAAGCCAACAAATTTCGTTGGCTTTTTTATTTTAGATTTTATGTTTTGGAAAATATTTAGTATGTAATAACTTATGAGCTTTATGACTCAATGGCTTTCCTAAATGATTTTCATAGATTGATTGTACAAATTTATTTTCATGAGATTTTCTCAGAATTTTGTTATCATCTATATTTTGAAGACCTTCTGCTCTCTTAGTAACTATACTGAAATCACCGTGATGGTAAGGTTGTCCACCTCCACCTACACAGCCACCTTTACATGCCATTATTTCTATCGCATGATAATTAGCTTCTCCTGCTCTTATCATATCTAACATTTTTCTAGCTTCTCCTAAACCATGAGCTATTCCAATATTAAGATCGAAGTCTCCTACCTTTACAGTAGCAGATCTGAATCCTTCAAACCCTCTTAAAGCGGTGAAATTAACATCTTCTAAAATTTCTCCAGTCATCCATTCATATGCAGTTCTAGTAGCAGCTTCGATTACCCCACCAGTTCTACCAAATATAACTCCAGCTCCTGTGTATTCTCCTAATGGATTATCTAATTCAGAATCCTCTAATATATTTAAGTCTATGTTCGCTTGCTTTAATAATTTAGCTAACTCTCTAGTCGAGATTGAATAATCTACATCTGGATTTCCATCTACTTTAAACTCATCTCTTCCAGCTTCATATTTTTTAGCTAAACATGGCATTACAGATACCACAATAAGATCTTCCCTTGCAATTCCCTCTTCTTTAGCCCATATTCCTTTAGCAATGGCACCAAATATTTGTTGAGGTGACCTAGCTGAAGATGGCACATCTAGCATATCTGGGTAGTTATGCTCGAAAAATTTTACCCATGCTGGACAGCAAGAAGTTAATAATGGTAATTTTACATCCTTGTCCCCCGCTAAGAATCTTTCTAATCTGTCTTTTAATTCAGAAGCTTCTTCCATTATAGTTACATCAGCAGCCCAGTTAGTATCAAATACTTGATCGAATCCTAATTGTCTAAGCCCTGTTATCATTTTACCTTCTACATTTATTCCTGGCTTTCCACCAAATTCTTCACCTAAAGCTACTCTTACAGCTGGTGCAACTTGAACTATTACTTTTTTCTTAGGATTTGCTAAGTCTTTAACTAACTTCCAAGTATGATCATTTTCATGCAGTGCTCCTACTGGACATACAGCTACACATTGACCACAATAAGTACATACACTATCTTCTAAGTTTTGTTCGAATGCTGGTCCAACTACTGAATTAAATCCTCTATTTATTCCTGACAATGCTCCTACAGTTTGCACATCATTACACATAGTTTCACATCTTCTACACATGATACATTTATCCATATCTCTTATTATAGAAGTTGAGTAGTCAGGTCTATAAGTTGACATTTCTCCTTCAAATCTTACTTCTCTTACACCTAATTGGACAGCTAAATCCTGTAACTCACACTCTCCATTTTTAGAACAAGATAAACAATCCTTTGGATGATCTGATAACAATAGTTCCATTATTGTTCTTCTTTTTTGCATTACATTCATTGTATTGGTTCTTACTACCATTCCTTCATGAACTGGTGTAGCACAAGAAGGTGCCAAGTTTCTTCTTCCTTCAACCTCTACAACACATATCCTACATGATGCACAATCATTTTTAAATCCATTGTCACCTATTTGCAGGTGACATAGGGTAGGAATAGAAATTCCTAATGATTCCGCAGCGGAAAGTATTGTTGCTCCCTTGGGAACTTCTATTGATTTACCATCTATGATAACATTTATTAATTCCATTGGTTTTTTACACACTCCCTTTTTTAGAATAGATACAAGACTCTATTCTTATTAATTTTGATTAACCTCTATCAATCGCTCCAAATTTACATTTATCATAACAAGCTCCACACTTAATACATTTTTCAGTGTCGATTACATGCATTTCTTTAACTTTTCCCGCAATACAACTAACTGGACATACTCTAGCACATGCTGTACATCCGATACATTTATCATTGATTGAATAAGTTAATAGATCTTCACATGATCCTGCTGGACATCTTTTGTCTACTATATGAGCTACATACTCATCCCAGAAATTATTTAGAGTAGAAAGGATAGGGTTAGGAGCAGTTTGACCTAGTCCACATAACGATGTATCCTTTATAGTTTCAGATAATTCTCTTAACAACTCAAGGTCTTCCATAGTTCCATTTCCTTTAGTTATTTTTTCTAGTATCTCTAATAATCTTTTATTTCCAATTCTACATGGTGTACATTTCCCACAAGATTCTTCTACTGTAAATTCTAAATAGAATTTAGATACAGCAACCATACAATCATCTTCATCTAATACGATCATTCCACCAGATCCCATCATTGATCCGATAGCTGTCAATGAATCAAAATCAATTTGAATATCTAAATCTTTTTCAGTAAGACATCCACCAGATGGTCCTCCTGTTTGAACAGCTTTAAATTTCTTTCCATTTCTGATTCCGCCACCAATCTCAAAAATCACCTCTCTAAGAGTAGTTCCCATAGGTACTTCTACTAAACCTACATTATTTATTTTTCCAGCCAAAGCAAATACCTTAGTTCCAGATGATTTTTCTGTTCCTATTGTTTTATACCATGCACCACCATTTAAGATGATCTCAGGGATATTAGCAAAAGTTTCAACGTTATTTACATTTGTTGGTTTCCCCCAATATCCAGATTCAGCTGGGAATGGAGGTTTTGAAGTAGGTTCCCCTCTTTCTCCTTCCATAGAGTGAATAAGTGCAGTTTCTTCTCCACATACAAACGCTCCAGCTCCATATTTAATTTCAATATCAAAATCAAATCCTGAATTTAAGATATTATTTCCTAGCATTCCATATTCTTTAGCCTGAGCCATTGCTTTTTTCAATCTATTTATAGCTAATGGATATTCTGCTCTTATATAAACTAATCCTTTGGTTGCACCAGTAGAGTACCCACATATTGTCATTGCTTCGATTACAGAATGTGCATCTCCTTCTAGGATAGATCTATCCATAAATGCTCCTGGATCTCCTTCATCTGCATTACATACTACATATTTTTGATCTGCATCATTATTTAATGCAAACTGCCACTTTAAACCTGTAGGGAATCCTCCTCCCCCTCTTCCACGGAGACCAGATAACTTCATTTCATCGATTACCTCTTGTTGAGTCATCTCTGTCAACACCTTACCTAATGCCTGGTATCCTCTATTTCCAAAATACTCATTGATATTTTCTGGATCTATTAATCCACAGTTTCTAAGAGCTATTCTTTGTTGTTTTTTATAAAATTCCATATGATCAGAATCTTCTATTCTTTTTTTCGTAACAGGATCTCGAAATAATAAAGTCTCTACTTTTTCACCTTTGATCAAGTCTTCATCTACTATTCTAGCTGCATCCTCAGGTTTTACTTCTACATAAAATGTATTATCAGGAACAACCTTTACTATCGGTCCTTTTTCACAAAATCCAAAACATCCTGTTTTGATTACCTGTATTTCTTCACTTAAACCTTTTTCTGCTAGTAAATTTTCTATATTTTCAGCTATTGCCCCACCTTTTGATGATAAACAGCCAGTCCCTCCACAAATTAGGACATGTTTCTTATAAGCCATCAATTTTACCTCCTAAAATTAGTGATTACATTTTTTCGTACCATTATTATCTACTAAAAACTTCTCTATTTCAGAAGTGTCTTTAAGGTATTTTTTTATTAGTCTAATAGCTTCTGCGGAATCCGTATTTCCAAAAACTACATTCCCTTTACCAGGAATAATAATTTCTAAACTTGGAAACTTTCCTCCATACCCTAAAAATTCTGTTTTATACAGAGCTATATTTTCTATATCTTCCACTTCAATCATATCAACTATCGATTTTATAACTAAGTCGGCATTTTTTATGGCACTTTCATCTTTTGATGATACTCCTACCTTTATCTTAATTACATCCTCTAAATCTTTTCATTTTTTTCTAAGTTTTATTAACTCTTCACATTCTTTTCCTTTTTTCAATAATTCTTCCATTGAAGTTATCTTTTTAGACATCTTTGATACCCCCATTTTAATTATATTTTGCTAAGATCCCATCGATATTACGGGCTTCATCTTTACCAAATACCTCTTCACCAACTAATACAACAGGTGCTAAACCACAAGCTCCTACGCATCTTAAAGCATCTATTGAATATAATCCATCTAGTGTTGTTTCCCCAGCTTTAATTCCTAATTTTTGTTCTAATTCTTTTAAAACTTTATCTGCTCCTCTTACAAAGCAAGCTGTTCCCATACAGACAGAGATAGGATACTTCCCCTTTGGAGTCATTGTAAAGAATGAATAAAAACTTACCACTCCGTATATTTTAGCCAAAGGCAGATCTAACCTATCCGCTACAAATTCTTGAATTTCCTTTGGAAGATATCCAAATATTTCTTGAGCCTTATGTAATACCGAGATTAGCGCTCCTTTTTTTTCAGGTAATCCAATTATAAATTCATCTAATTGGTTAAAACATTCTTGTTTTAGTGTGTTTTTACAAGACATTTTTACTCCTCCTTCTAATTATAAATCAATTACGTTAATCATAATTTTTAGTTATTAATTTCACTTTACAATGACATTATACCGTACTATTACTTCTTTGTTAAGCCTTTTTACGTGAAAGTGTTTGTATAAAAAACATTTTAGCCTATATTTAGACCATCAAACTAATTAATGATTAAGAAATGATATTCTAATACTTTAAAAAAAAATAATTTTATCATTTTAAATATCAATTTATGATCATTTTATTAAATTTTCGAAACAAAAGTTATCATTAATGTTATACCACTGTATTTTTAAAATCCCTTTTTCTTTTTCATTAAGTTCTAATTAAATTTAATTTCTAAGTTTTTTCCATAAACAAATAATATTCTGTATTCCCTAGTTGTTGTTTTCAATAAATTCTAATTTTCATCCTAATTTTTTTGTAAAAAAAAAGTCACTACAATTTAATGTAGTAACCCTTACTATTATTTCAAATTTTCATAAGCCTCATTTATTTGTTTAAATTTTGCTTCATACTTATTTCTTGTTACCTCATCTAAATTATTTGCTTTATCTGGATGATATTTCATCGCCATCCCTCTATAAGCTTTTTTTATTTCTTCTGGAGTTGAGTTCTTTTTTACTCCTAATTCAGCATAGTATTTATCCTTATCTACAACATACCCAGGGTGGCCTCCATTTGTTTGCCTCTGGTAGTTACCTCCTGATGCCTGTCTAAAAAAATCTTCAAAATCTTGTGCATTCCCTGAATTTTTATTTTTATAATAATATGTTCTTGTAGTTCTTTGAGGCTGATTTTTCCCAAATATCATCTTCAACACAATTAATATAATAATAACTGGTAAAAACGTAATAAAAGCTGATCCTAAAAAGAAAATTATAACTGAAACTATTGCTATTATCGGTAACGCCTTTAAAGTATTTTTTAACCCTGTAAATAGCAGTGATATAGCAGCTATAAACATTAATATATAAATCATTTTTTTATTCCTCCTAGAAGTCCAATAAGTTTCATAACTCAAAGATCTCATGACAAGTTCAAGTAAATAAACTTTATGTATATTCCTTTTTAATTATATTTCTTTTCCTATATTATAACTTAATAACACATTTAATATCTAGATATTATACCTTTATTTATAAAAAGTGTCAAATATATAAAAAAATCAGGAATAACTCCTGATTAAAAATTTATTTGGTGGAGATAAGCGGGGTCGAACCGCTGACCTCCGCAGTGCAAGTGCGGCGCTCTCCCAACTGAGCTATATCCCCAAATTGAGTTTAGCAAGTTCCTATCCTCCCAAGTGGCTGCCCCCTAAGTACTTTCGGCGTTTATGGACTTAACTTCTGGGTTCGAAATGTGACCAGGTGTATCCCCATAGCTATTCTTACCAAACATATGGCGCTTCTTGCAGGACTTGAACCTGCGACAACTCGATTAACAGTCGAGCGCTCTACCAACTGAGCTAAAGAAGCATTTTGAAAGACTTGGCAAGTTCCTATCCTCCCAAGGGGCTGCCCCCTAAGTACTTTCGGCGTTTACGGACTTAACTTCTGGGTTCGGAATGTGACCAGGTGTACCCCCGTAGCTTTTCTTACCAAGCTTTCTTTCTTATGAATATT
>NZ_JBATVM010000231.1:0-7071 GCF_049671765.1 Psychrilyobacter sp. | reverse complement strand
CCCTAATACAGGATCTATATATGCATTCTTGATGTCACCTATAAAAAATGCAGATCAATATAATGCTGGTAAAGTTGATAAAGAGAGTGTAGGAATAAAAGTTTTGGATGAAAAAACTCTACAAATAACTTTAGGTAAAAAAACAGCGTATATGATGCAATTAGCATATTTTTCTACTTTTTTTCCTCAAAGAAAAGATATGGTAGAAAAATATGGAGATAGATATGGTACAGAGGCAGAAACTTTACTTAGTTGCGGTCCGTTTAAATTAGAAAAATGGATTCATAGTAATAAAGTTATATTTGTGAAAAATGACTCTTATTGGGATCAAGAAAATGTTATCTTAACAAAATTGACGTTTAGTATAGTTACTGATGAAAATTCAAGAATGAATTTAATGTTAAATGGACAAGCAGATATTGGGAATGCTACAAAACCAGAATGGTTAGATAAATTCCAGTCTACAGGTGATTTTGACACTAAGATAAAATATGAGTTAGGAACAAATTATTCATACTTTAATCAAACAAATAAGTATTTTAAAAATGCAAAAATTAGAAGAGCTTTTTCATTGGCAGTTAATAGAGAAGAAATGAACGATGTCATATTTAATGGAAAATTTGAACCTGCATATGGATTTGTAGCTAGAGGTATCAGTGTAGGAGATAAGTTATATGAAAATGAACCTTTAAAAGAAGTAAAGGGAGATGCAAAAGAACTATTGAAAGAAGGTTTAGAGGAGTTAGGACTGTCTACTAACCCTGCAGACATGGATATAACTTATTTAGCTTCTGGATCATCTTCGTGGTATAGAAAATATACTGAGTATATGCAACAGTCTTATTTAAAGAGACTAGGTGTAAATATGAAAGCTGAATTTGTAGAATGGCCAGTATTCCAAAAAAGAGTACAAGAAATGAATTATGATTTCGCAGGGTCAGCATGGACTGGAGATTATAATGATCCTAACACATTCTTAGATCTATGGATGTCTACAAACAGCATTGTAAATACAGGGTACAAAAGTGAAAAATATGATGAATTATTAAAAAAAGCTGCAAACACAACAGATTCTGAGGAAAGAACAGAGTATTTTAAACAAGCAGAAAGATTATTATTGGTAGAGGATGCAGCAATAGCTCCTACACTATATAGAAAGAAAAATACATTGATTAGAAAATATGTTAAAGGATATAACCCTTCAGTTATTCAAAAGTATAACTATAAAGGTGTGTATATTTCAGGTAGAGAATAATAAAGTATAAATTATAAAAAACTATGAAAGTGAAATTTGTTTTTCACTTTCAGTATGTTTTTTTTGGAGGTAAATATGTTAAGGTATATTTTAAAAAGACTATTTTCAATGTTAATTACACTACTTATAGTTATAACACTAGTGTTTTTCTTAGTTAGAATGGTACCTGGAGATCCTTTGGCATCCATGGCTAGAAATCTACCAGATCAAGTGAAAGCAAACTTTTACGCTAAATATGGTTTAGATAAGCCTTTATTCACTCAATATCTTTTATATATGAAAGGCTTATTACATGGTGACTTTGGAGAATCGTTGGTTTATATAGGAAGACCTATAAAAACTGTTATTTCAGATGCTATTCCACCATCACTAAGGATAAATGTTCAAGCTCTTATATTTGGAGTAACTACAGGAATTACATTAGGTACAATTGCAGCATATAAAAGGAATAAGTGGCCAGATCATGTAGTTATGTTTATTGCTATATTAGGAGTTTCTATTCCAAGTTTTGTTTTAGCAACAGGACTACAATATTTTTTATCTGTAAAATTTAGATTATTACCAACTGTAGGTTGGACAAGTGAATTTGGAATGAAGCAGTTAAAATTTAGTATAATGCCGACAATAGCGCTTTCGTTTGGAATTATAGCGACGTATGCTAGGTATATGAGAGCTAGTGTTTTGGATGTATTGCAACAAGATTATATATTAACAGCAAAAGCAAAAGGAGTAACAGGTTTTCAATTAGCAACAAAACATGTTTTGAGAAATGCTATTTTACCTGCAATAACTATATTAGGACCTCAAATTGCAGGAGTTATTATAGGATCGTTTGTAATTGAATCAATTTTTGGGATACCAGGATTTGGACAGGTATATGTATCAGCAATAACTAATAGAGATTTTACCCAGATATTAGGGCAAACAGTGATAATAAATGCTCTTTATATTTTTTCATTATTAGTAGTAGATATTGTATATGGAATGGTAGATCCTAGAATAAAAGTTTTTACAAATAAAAGATAGGAGGGAGAAAAATGGCTTACAACGATTCAGATTTTATAATAACAGGTCTCTCTACTTCTATTGTAGAAGAAAAAATGAGACCTAGTCTTACATATTGGCAAGATGCTTGGAGAAGGTTAAAACAAAATAAAGTAGCTATGGTATCTTTAGCTATCTTAACTTTATTAGGTGTCCTATGTATAATTGGACCTTACTTAAGTGGCTATAAATTTGAAGTTACGGATAGTAGTTCTATAAATATATTTCCAAATAGCGTACATTGGTTTGGAACAGATTCTTTGGGAAGAGATATGTTTTCAAGAGTATGGATTGGTGGACGTGTTTCATTACTTATTGGACTTATAGGAACTTTTATATCTATAACTGTTGGAACTCTTTATGGTGGGATATCTGGTTATGCAGGTGGAAGAGTAGATCACTATATGATGAGAGTTATAGAAATTTTAGTTAGTATTCCTAGTTTGGTAATGGTAATATTATTATCATTATATTTAGGATCAGGGATAGTATCTTTAATCATTGCCTTAACGGCTTTTGGTTGGATAGGTACTGCTAGAATGGTAAGGGGACAAGTTTTACAGATTAAACAACAAGAATTTGTTATGGCGTCTATTTCTCTAGGAGCAAGTCCTATGAGAGTTATAATAAAACATTTAATACCTAACACATTGGGAATAATTATAGTAGGAATCACGTTTAGAATACCAGGGCTTATATTTGCAGAAGCGTTCTTAAGTTTTATGGGATTAGGGGTTCAAATACCAAATACCAGTTGGGGTGCTTTAGCAGCAACAGCAAGGGAAAATATTATGTTTTATCCTTATCAATTATTCTATCCTTCTCTTATGATCGCTTTAACTATGTTATCATTTAGTTTATTAGGTGACGGCTTAAGGGATGCGTTAGATCCAAAATTAAGAAAATAGGTGGAAATAGACTATGAATAAAATATTAGATGTAAAAAAACTAAAGATATCATTTCACACATATGCAGGTGAAGTTCAAGCTGTAAGAGGAGTAGATTTTCATTTATATGAAGGGGAAACTCTAGCTATAGTAGGAGAATCAGGTTGTGGAAAAACAGTAACTTCTAAGTCAATTATGAGATTATTGCCAACACCACCAGCTGAGATAAAAGAAGGTGCAGAAATAAATTTTAACGGTAAAAATGTATTAAATTTTAACGCTAAGGAATTAAAAAAGTTAAGAGGTGGAGAGATAGCAATGATCTTCCAAGATCCTATGACCTCTCTAAACCCTACAATGAAAGTAGGAGATCAAGTAGCTGAAAGTTTGATTATACATAGAAATATGTCTAAAAAAGAAGCATTTGAAGAAGCTGTTAAGATGTTAGATCTTGTTGGAATTCCAAGTGCTAGAAAAAGAGCTTCAGAGTATCCTAATCAATATTCTGGTGGGATGAGACAGAGAGCTATGATTGCTATAGCTTTGTCTTGTAGACCAAAGGTTCTTATAGCTGATGAGCCTACTACAGCACTAGATGTAACTATTCAAGCTCAGATTATGAAATTAATAAAAGAATTGCAGATAGATCTTGGAACTGCAGTAATCCTAGTAACTCATGATTTAGGAGTAGTAGCAGGTGTTGCCGATAGGATTCAAGTGATGTATGCAGGTGAAATAATAGAAAGAGGAACAAGAAGAGAAATATTTTATAATCCTCAACATCCATATACTTGGGCACTTTTGAGAAGTGTACCAAAGGTAGATCAAGAAATAAAATCAAGTTTATATTCTCTTAATGGGACTCCTCCAGATCTTTTGTATCCTCCTAAAGGATGTGCTTTTGCAAATAGATGTGAATTTTGCATGCCTATCTGTAAAGAAAATGTACCTGAGTTGACGGTAGTTTCAGACACACAAACAGTAAATTGCTGGTTACAACATAAGAAAGCACCGAAGGTTGAAAAACCATTAGGATTAGGAGGAACTATACATGGACAAGAAAATAGATAATTTTTTAGAGGTAAAAAATTTAAAAAAACATTTTGATGTTGGGGGTAAAAAGAGGTTAAAAGCTGTTGATGGAGTTACTTTTTCTATTAGAAGAGGTGAAACATTGGGGTTAGTAGGAGAATCTGGCTGTGGTAAATCTACAACTGGTAGAACTATTTTAGGATTATATGAAGCTACAGACGGTTCTATAGTTTTAAATGGTAGAGATGTTACTAGTTTAAATAAGAAAGAAAAGAAAGAGTTAACTAAAGATATGCAGATGATTTTTCAAGATCCATATGCTTCATTGAATCCTAGGATGACTGTATCGGATATAATATCTGAAGGTTTAGACATTCATAAAGTTGGAGATAGAAAGTCTCAAATGGAAAAAGTAAATGAATTATTAACATTAGTTGGTTTAAATAAAGAACATGGTTCTAGATTTCCCCATGAATTTAGTGGAGGACAAAGGCAAAGAATAGGAATAGCTAGGGCTTTAGCTATTAATCCTGAATTTATAATCTGTGATGAACCTATTTCTGCATTGGATGTTTCGATACAAGCTCAAGTAGTAAATTTACTTATTAAATTACAAAAAAAATTAAAATTGACATATTTATTTATTGCTCATGATCTATCTATGGTAAAACATATTTCAGATAGGATAGGAGTAATGTATTTAGGGAAATTAGTGGAAGTTACAACCAGTGAAAATTTATTTAAACACTGTTTACATCCATATACTAAGGCTTTATTATCTGCAATACCTATTGCAGATCCAGATTATGAAGATAAAAAAACTTCGATTGAATTAGAAGGAGAACTACCGAGTCCTATAGATCCTCCTAGTGGATGTGCTTTTAGAACTAGATGTAAATATGTAATGGATATATGTAAAGAGGTTGAACCAAAATTAATACAATGTGGTGAAGATCATCGTTGTGCTTGTCATTTACTTGAAAAAATAAAAAAGGGAGGAAAATAATGTTTTACAAAAAAGAAAATGGATGGAAAGACATCGATGAATCTGTTAAACAAAATGTGATGGATTTTTCAGAAGGATACAAAGAATTTTTAGATACAGCTAAAACAGAGAGAGAAGTGATTACCTATTCTCAAAAAATGGCTGAAGCTAATGGTTTCGTAGATGCAGAATCTGTAGAAGCCTTAAAAGCTGGGGATAAGGTTTTCTATAATAATAGAGGAAAAAATCTTATTTTAGCAGTTATAGGTACAGAAGACATTTTAAAAGGAGCTAACTTTGTAGTTTCTCATGTAGATTCTCCTAGATTAGATTTAAAGCAAAATCCACTTTATGAAGATAGTGATTTTGCACTTTTAAAAACCCACTACTATGGCGGAATAAAGAAATATCAATGGGCATCTAGAGCATTATCACTACATGGTGTGGTAGCTTTAAAAGATGGTAGGTTAATAAATATAGTTATCGGTGAAGATCCTACAGATCCAGTGTTTGTAATTCCTGATCTATTACCTCATTTAGATAGACATGTACAAAGAGATAGAAAAGCTGGTGAAGTATTAAAAGGTGAAGAGATGAATATTATTGTGGGATCTACTCCTACTACCATGAAAGATGGTGAGATGAAAGACCACTTCAAGTACACTATTCTAAAAAAATTAAATGATGAATATGGAATAGTAGAAGAGGACTTTATCTCAGCTGAATTACAATTGGTTCCAGCAGAAAAAGCAAGAGATATTGGTCTTGACAGAGCTATCGTAGGAGCGTATGGTCACGATGATAGAATTTGTGGATATACTTCTATGATCTCTATGTTTGATCTAAAGGAAACTCCTAGAAGAACTTCTATCTGTTACTTAGCAGATAAAGAAGAGGTAGGATCTATGGGTTCTACAGGATTACAATCTAGATATTTAGATTACTTTATGGGTGACATTATCTATAAAATCTTAGGAGATAAATTTAACGATCAGATCTTAAGAAAAGTATTATGGAACTCACATGCACTATCATCTGATGTAAATGCTGGTCTTAATCCATTGTTTAAATCTGTTCATGATGAGCAAAATGCAAGTAAATTAGGATATGGAATAGTTCTTACTAAATATACTGGGTCTGGTGGAAAAGGTGGATCATCTGATGCCGATGCAGAATATGTAGCAGAACTTAGATCTGTATTTGATGATGAAAATATCAAATGGCAAACTGGAATGCTTGGAAAGGTAGACGAAGGTGGAGGGGGAACAGTAGCTATGTTCTTAGCTCACTATGGTATTAGAACTATCGATGCAGGAGCGGCATTACTATCTATGCATTCACCTATGGAGCTAGCTTCAAAATATGATGTATATGAAATTTATAGAGCCTATAAAGTATTTTATAACTTCTAAAGATAAAGTTAAAATAAGAAAAACTGTAGGGGACCCCCTGCAGTTTTTTTTAATTTTGTGTGTAACTTTTTATGAGACAATATTTACGTTATATATGTGTAGATTATTGAAGTCTGATGGATGTTTTAGTTTGAAAGGTGGGCTAGTTTTTTTAGAAGTAAAAATGATATAAATTAACTATCTATTTTTGAGATTTAGACTTAACACTTTAGCCAAGATCATTATTGCCCTCTTCTCCTCCTTTTCTTTAATTTCATCAACCGCCTCCTTTACTGAAGCTCTCTGCTCTTTTCTAGCAATTTTATCTTTGTTCATTTTCTCGAATTTATCCCATTTCATCTTAATTTCCTCCTTAAATCTGATTTTCATAATTACTAGGTTTGTGATAAATGATTTTACTATAGGTTTACCCAGTCGAGATCTCCTGTAATAATTTCTAATTTAAATTCCAATTC